>CAVHDO010000020.1:0-17568 GCA_963634795.1 Oscillospiraceae bacterium | reverse complement strand
GCCGCTCAGCCTTCGAACAGTTAGCAGTTAGCAATGAGCAATTAGCAGTTGGCAGAGCTTTTTCTTGCTTGGCTTTTGAGGCGTTTGTGATTCTCGCTATATAAAAAAATGCGCGAAGCGCATACCTGCACTGCTAACTGCTCACTACTCACTGCTAACTTTTATTGGCGCGAGGCCGGCGAATTTTGCACAGGCGGGTCCCCTTGCGCCGTTCTTTGCGAGGTACAAGCTTTTTCATGCTCTGCTTTTTTTCTCACGTAGAGGATTGCGCAAACATCGCTTCGCTCGTTTGCGAGGGGTGTCGCTTCGCGACATTTTTTTATTGCACCTCTTAAAAATTTTTTCACACATGGCGAAACTTTTCACCAAAAAAAATTTCCTCTCGCCTTTCGACAAGAGGAAATTTCATGGTGACCGGTATGGGATTCGAACCCATACTCTCTGCGCTGAGAACGCAGCGTCTTAACCGTTTGACTAACCGGCCATGTGAAAAATATTGTATCAGTTTTTGCGGAAAAAAGCAATAGAAAAATGAGGGAAGGGGGAAGAAAGGTGTAGATGTTACAATGGTATGTTGCAAAAAGGTATAAAAAGAAAATCGTGAACAAGAACCGCCTGTGTTACGGTTAAAACAGAAAAGTAAGTATCCTCTCATTCGCCATGAAAAGATGACACAAACCATGCTCTATAGGCAATCTATAATTCAATACACTCAAAAACTTGGCGTTACCAAAGCTACTCCATGTTTGAAAAGACTTTGGACGAATTAGAAATAGAACATAAAAAGATTCATCCCTTTACTCCAAGGCAAAACGGGAAAGAAAAAAGGAACCATCGAAAAAACAACGAAGAATTTTACGCAACACACAAATTTCATTCTTTCGAAGATTACAAAAAACAACTTGCTGTAAGGGAGCGGGAATACAACCATTTCCCCATGCGGCCGCTGGCTTGGCAAACGCCAAGCCAGACCCTTCGCTCATTCTCTTTTTTGTAACACATCATTGTCAAACCCACAAAAAAACAGAGGCCTGGCTTTTTCTTCTTTTCTTTGGCGGCGTTTGAGATGATAATTTTCTGCTGAAAGGGAAGAGGGAAAAGGGAAGAGGGAAAAGGGAAGAGGGAAAAGGGAAGAGGGAAAAGGGAAGAGAAGCCGAACTTTTTTTGCGTTTTTCTTTTGTGGCGTTTGGGACGAAAAACTTTTTCGATGATAGAGATGGGAAGCACAGCTGTTTCTTTCTTTTCTTTGGCGGCATTTGAGATGAAAATTTTTTCGATGACAAATGAAAAGCAATTTTTTTTCTTTCTTTCCTTTTATGGCGGGCAAGACAAAAACACCGAGCGAAGCTTCGCAGATGCTTGATCTTTGCAAAAATTCAAAGCATTGCAAAAACCCCCGTTTCTCAAACTCTTTGCTTGAGAAACGGGGGTTTCTTGCTTGTGAGATTCACACAATCAATTTCTTCATTGATAAATCATAGACGGACTCCACGGAAATCGTTTCCATTTTTGTGGTTTCCTTTTCCGGATCATCCGCCAAAAGAATATCGGCTGACGGATTTCCGAATGGGCCGTTTCGCATTGAAGGTGTCGGACCGAATAAGGCGATGAGCGGGGTGCCTGCGGCGTTGGCGATGTGGAGGGGGCCGGTGTCGCCGGAGATGTGGAGGGCGGCCATTTCATCTAAGGCGCAGAGCTCCAGAAGATTGGTTTTTCCGATGAGATTGACCGTGTAAGGTGACGGGGAAATTTTTTGGATTTCCCGGCCCATTTCTTCTTCGCCGGGACTGCCGGAAATGACGGTATGAATGCCGGCGTCCGCAAAGCGTTTGGCCAGTTCGCCCCAATGGGAAACGGGCCATTTTTTGTGTTCGCCGCGCGTGCCGGGGACGAGGACGACGTAGCGACCATCGATGCCGTTCGCAGAAAGAAGCTGGCGCACGATTTCTGTTTCTTTTTCGTGCGCGCGGAGGGGGAAACGGATTTCGCTCGTGTCACAGCCGAGATACGCCGCGACGTCCAAAAGTTGCTCGATGATGTGACCTTTTTGATGCGGACCGTGAATGGGTTTGGACGCGAGAAAACTTCCTTCGCGCGCATCCCAGTAGCCGATCCGCCGCTTTCCGCCGGAGAGGAGGGAAACCAACGCGCTCTTGGCAATCATTTGCAAATCAATCACGAGATCAAAATGTTTCTCGTGCAAATCGCGGCGAAGTTCTGCCCAATACGCCGGCCGGCGAATGCGTTTCCGGTCAATCAAATACATTTCGTCAATCCACGGCTTCTCGGGAAGAAGCGCGGAAAAGGCGGGATGGACGGCCCAAGTGATGCGCGCATCGGGGAAATGGTTTCGGAGCGCATAAAGGGTCGGGAGCGCGTGAATGGTGTCGCCGAGGGAGCTCATTTTGATGATGAGAATATTTTTATAATCCGTCATGATGGCCGATGATCCCCCGCTTTTTCGCAAAATCGTACAAATTGTCTTCGTTAAACAAAAATCCGCGGACGCCGGCCGCCTCCGCCGCTTCGATGTCGCGCGGGCTGTCTCCGATGAGGACGCAGTCTTCGGGCGCCAAATCGTATTTCTCCATGGCGCGAAGAATCATGCCGGGTTTCGGTTTCCTGCAATCGCAATCTTTGTCATAGGCGGAAACGGCGGCGCCCGGAAGATGCGGACAATAAAAAAATTCCGTGATGGCGCCACCGGATTTTTTGAGCTCCGCATTCATAAAATCATGAAGCCGCCGCACGTCTTCTTCCGGGAAATAGCCGCGCGCGACGCCGCTTTGGTTCGTGACGACAAAGAGACGGACGCCCTCTTGGCAAAGCGCCGCCACGAGTTTTTTCGCGCCGGGAATCCATTCCAAATCTTCGGCGCGGTGCAAATAGGCAATGTCGCGATTCAGCACGCCGTCCCGGTCAAAAAAAACGGCTTTCTCTCCCATCAGGCGTCCCATTCCGTCTCGTCAATGACTTCGCAAATCGCGTGCGCGGCCAAGATGTGCATTTCCTGAATCCGCGCGGTCGAATCGGAAGGAACAATGAAGGAAACATCGCAAATCGCCGCCGCTTTCCCGCCGTCTTTTCCAAGTGACGCAATGACGGTCATGTTTTTGGCTTTCGCCGCCGCCGCCGCACGCAACACATTTTCGCTGTTTCCGCTCGTCGTGATGCACCAGAGCACGTCGCCTTCCGCGCCCAAGCCTTCGACTTGCCGTGAAAAGACGTCGTCGTAGCTGTAATCGTTTCCGACCGATGTCAAAATGGATGTATCCGTCGTGAGGGCGATGGCGGGCAGGCTCCGTCTCTCGCGATGAAAACGCCCGACAAGCTCCGCCGCGATGTGCTGGGCATCCGCCGCACTGCCGCCGTTTCCGCACAATAAAATTTTATGTCCCTTCTGAAGCGCGTCGACGCAAATCTCCGCCATCTTCGCGATGATCTCCGTCAGCGCTTCCGTCTTTTCCAGCACCGCGCGATGCGCCGAAAACGCGTCGGCAATCCGTTTCGTTTCCATATTTCCTCCTCTTATTTCTTCCGTTTTCATGATTCTATCCGTCTTCATCGTACCAATCCAAATCAGCGAAATCGAGAAAGCGTTCATTGCCCTCACCGCTCCTCCGATTTTCTTCGCGTTCCTTCGCTTTCGAAATCGCCAAAGCGTTCTCCTTCTCATCCGCTTCTTTCCGAATGGACTCACGAAGCAGCTCCAATTCCGCCAAAAAAGCGTCGATGTCCTTGAATTCCCGATACACTGCGGCAAAGCGGACATAGGCCACGTAATTTAATTTCTTCAATTCATTCATGACAATGTCGCCGATTTGCGCCGTCGTCACTTCATTCGGATATTGCGTGCAAATCCGGCGCTCGATGAGATCCATCGCATCATCGATAGCCGTCGCGCTGATATCCAGTTTCTCGCAGGCCAATACGAGCCCTTTCCGTATTTTTTCCGGCTTGAAACTCTCGCTCACGCCATTCTTTTTAATCACGCGAATCCGCGGTTTCCGCACATATTCAAATGTCGTGAAACGGTGATGACAGACCATGCACAACCGACGGCGGCGGACCATTTCTCCGCCTTTGTAATCGCGGGAATCAATGACTTTGGTATACGGACTCAGACAGGCGGGACATTTCATGACACACCTCCACAAAAAAGAACCGCACGGCCCAATGCATGCGGTTCTCTCTTTCGAAAGCTCACACCGACTCGATGGGCGGTACCCGTTTCCGCGAGGGCAGTGCTGCTCGATTCTCTTTCTTATTTTTTCAGGAAATCCGGTACCGTGAGCCCCGGATTGACGGCGCTGACGGAGCGGGTCCCCAGCTGCGGTCCGATTTTTTTCTTTTCTTCGAAACCGGTCGCAATGACGGTGATTTTCACGCTGTCCTGGTACATCGGATCGACGGACGTGCCCCAAATGATATTCGCATCCGGATCGGCCGCTTCGGTGATAATCTGCGACGCTTCATTGATTTCAAAGAGCCCCAAATCTTCGCCGCCGGCAATGCTGATGATGATGCCCTTCGCACCGTCGATGGAGCGCTCCAAGAGCGGAGAGGAAATCGCCATCTTCGCCGCATCCACCGCACGGTTTTCGCCGTTGGCAATCCCGATGCCCATCAAAGCTTCGCCTTGGTCGCTCATAATCGTCCTGACGTCGGCAAAATCCAGATTGATCACGCCGGGGACAGTAATCAAATCGGAAATCCCCTGAATGCCCTGCCGCAGAATATCATCGGCCGCACGGAACGCATCTTTGAGAGAAATTCCCTTGTCCATCGTCTGGAGCAATTTATCATTCGGGACAATGAGGAGCGTATCGACATTCGCCTTGAGCTTTTCAATGCCGCTCTCCGCATTGCGCGCGCGCACTTTTCCTTCGAAAGCAAAAGGTTTCGTGACAACGCCGACCGTCAAAGCGCCCATTTCTTTCGCACACTGCGCCACGATGGGAGCCGCGCCCGTCCCGGTGCCGCCGCCCATACCGGCCGTGACGAAAACCATGTCCGCGCCCGCGAGTGCTTTCATGATTTCATCTTTCGATTCTTCCGCCGCCTGCTCGCCGATTTCCGGTTTCGCGCCGGCGCCCAGACCCTTCGTCAGCTTTTCGCCGATTTGAATCCGATTGTCCGTCGCCGCATTGACAAGAATCTGCGCCTCTGTATTCACAGCGACAAAATCAACGCCTTGCACCTGTGCCTCGACCATGCGACCGACCGCGTTGTTTCCGCCGCCACCTACACCGATGACCATAATCTTTGCAGTTTCCATCCGGTATGTCCTCCTTTGATGATGCATCCGAAATACTTCTCTCCCGATTTTTTCTGTATTTACGGAAATTATACACTATTTTTTTGAAATTATCCATATTTTTTGAATATTTCTCAAAAAAATTATTCGTCGCTCAGCTCTTCATTTTGATATAGGGCGACGCCAGCGTCGTGTCGATGTATTCGACGACCAAGCCGCGCGCCTTCACGTCGCCGACAATCCGCTCCGCCAATTTGGCACGCTCGGCGATATCCTCTCCGTTTCCCAAGCGGACCTGCGTCCCATCCCGCGTATAGGCGACGAAATTGTCTTCGTTTCCCATATTGAGTTCGGAAAACGAATTCGCTCCCGCCGGACTGAGGCCATTCAAAAATCCCAAAGCCGTCTTGACGGATTTTTTCTCCACACGGTCGCCCAGAAGCAAATTGTTCAGCTTCAATCCCGTGATGATGGGCAAATCTGCGCCGCGAATCGATTCCGCCGTCTGCACGACGACGCCCTCACCGTCCAGAAACGCAAATCCCATATCCTCTTGCGCGATGGCGATGGGTTTTCTTTCGGAAACGGAAATCCGGAGCGCGAAAAGATTTCTGTCAATTTGCGCGGATTGAATCCGCACGTCGCGCGACAACCTTTCTTGCATCTCCGCCGCGGACAATTGGAGAATATTGACCGGCTCCGTGATGCCGCAATCGAAATAAATATCCTCGCGCGAAACTTTTTCGTTTCCGACGATTTGTACGCTTCCGAACGGCACGGGGCCGAAAAGAAATATCGCGAAAACGGCCAGCACGGCGAAGATTGTCATGCAAATATAATTGCGCACCGTCCGAGATTTTCGCCGTCTGACGATTTTCTTTTTTCGTCTGCGCCGCGGCTCCGGCGGTCCGGCTTCGTTTTCCGCGGCGGGCGCCCGATTTTGTTCCTCCTGCGGCTCGTGCAGCTTTTCGCGAAATTCCTCGAAACTGTTGAAATCTGACATCAGCCCTTCCCCACGCCGGCGCCTTGCAACAAAATTTCACAAAGGCGCGGAAAATCCAAACCGGCCGCCGCCGCCGCTTTCGGCACGAGACTCGTTTCCGTCATGCCGGGAATGGAATTGGCTTCCAACAGATACGGGACGCCGGCCGCATCCGTCCGAAAATCGAAACGCACGACGCCCGCGCATTCCGCCGCCAGATAACCGCAGACCGCCATCGCCGCCATTTCCTCGGCCAGCTCGTCCGAAATCGGCGCCGGAACGATGTACTCCGTCGCGCCCTTCGTGTATTTCGAGAAATAATCGTACATCCCCGAATGCGGACAGATTTCAATCACGGGGAGCGCTTTCCCTTCCAAAACGGACACGGTGAATTCGCGCCCGTCCAAATATTTTTCCGCCAAAATGCGCGGCTCAACGGAAAACGCGCGCCGCAACGCCGTTTCCAAATCCGCTAAATCTTTCACAATTTCAATCCCAATGGTCGAGCCTTCACACGCCGGTTTCAAAACGACGGGACCTGTGAAATGTTTCCGAATTTCCGCCGCGACCGTTTCGATTCCCTGCGCCAATTTGTACGGACGGGAGTCGGCCATGCGGATACCTTCGGAGCGAAAAACGTGACAGCTCATAATTTTATCCATCGTGACGGCGCTCGACGTGACCCCGCTCCCCGTGTACGGAATGCCGGCCAATTCCAGCGCGCCCTGAATCGTCCCGTCCTCGCCGAGACGTCCGTGGAGCGCGATGAAAGCCACTTTCGCGCCCATTTTTTTCAGCGTGCCGATGATATGGGGCGGATCGTACTCCACCGTTTCCGCGTGGTAACCGAGACTTTGGAGCGCTTTGGCAATCGCGCGTCCCGTATTTCTGGAAACTTCCGCCTCGCTGGACGGCCCGCCCATGATGACGGCAATCAAATCATTCTTTTCCGGCATGGCTCTCGTCCCTTTCTTCTATCCGCCGCAGCAATTCCCCGCCCGTGTGCGTGATGCTGCCGGCGCCCATCGTCAAAATCAAATCGCCCGGCTTGGCTTCCTCGGCCAAAATTTTTGCCAAATCTTGAACATTTTTCACGTACTGAATTTCTTTTTCCGGCAAACGCTGCCCGACCAATTTCGGCAAGAGCGTCCCGTCAATCCCGGGAATCGGCTCTTCGCTTGCCGCGTAAATATCCGTAAAGTACAGCACATCCGCATCGTCGAACGCTTCCGCAAATTCATCCTGCAAGAGCTGCGTGCGCGTGTAGCGATGCGGCTGAAACGCGCAAATCACGCGGTGCCGCCCGATTTCCTTCGCCGCCCGGAGCGTCGCTTTGATTTCTGTCGGATGGTGCGCGTAGTCATCGACCACCCAAATATCCTGCGCGTAGCCCTTCGTCTCGAAGCGCCGCTTGACGCCGCGAAATTCCGAAAGCGATTGCGCGATGGTTTCAAAAGAAATCCCGCAAAACAGCCCCGTCACCACGGCGGCCAACGCGTCGCGCACATTGTGCGTCCCGGGAATGCGGAGGCGAATCGTCCCCAAATTGTCGCCGCCATGCTCCACATCGAAGAGCATCCAATGATTCTCGTAGCGTTTATTGACCGCTCGATACTCGCAGCCCGGCTCCAAACCGTATGTGATGACGTTTCCCGTCACATTCGGCAAAATATCGCGCACGCCCTCGCTGTCCGCGCACAGAATTTTCGCGCCGTCCTCATCCGTGTGAGACAAAAATTCCACAAAGGCTTGCTTGATGTTTTCGACCGAGCCGTAATGATCGAGATGATCGTTTTCGATATTCGTCACGACGGCGATAAAATTTTTGAATTTCAGAAACGAACCGTCGCTCTCGTCCGCTTCGGCGATCACGTATTGGCCGTGCCCGAGGCAGGAATTCCCTTTCAAATAATCGGCCGCGGCGCCCAGCACAATCGTCGGATCCGTCCCGGCGTCTTTGAAAATGCGCCCCAGCATCCCGGACGTCGTCGATTTCCCGTGCGCGCCCGCGACCGCAATCCCCTTCCCCCAAAGAAACATCGCCGCCAAAACGTCCGAGCGATGGAAAACGGGAATGCCTTTTCGCCGCGCTTCCAAAAATTCCGGATTGTCGTCGGAAATCGCCGTGGAAACGACGACCGCATCCGCACCAGCCACGTGCGCCGCGTCATGCCCGACAAAAATTTCCGCACCCTGCTCTCTCAAAACGGACAAATACGCCGATTCATTCTGATCGGAGCCGGAGATGGTCATTCCTTTTTGAATCAGAATTTCCGCCAATGCGCGCATCCCCATGCCGCCGATGCCGACGAAGTGAATCTTTTGATATGACGATAAATTCATGATACTTCTCCCTCCTCGGCCAATTCCAGCGCCATGCGCGCGATGGTTTCTCCCGCCTGCGGTTTCCCGAGACTGAGCGCCGCCGTCGCCATCTCCCACAAAGCATCCGGATTATTTCGCAAGTTTTCAATCAAATGAATCAATTTTTCGTCCGTCAGCTCTTTGTCCGCAATCATGTCCGCCGCGCCGTGATCCGCAAAAGCACGCGCATTGTACGTCTGGTGGTCTTCGGCCGCATACGGAAACGGAATCAGCACGGACGGCAATCCGCGTGCCGCGAGCTCCGCCAATCCGACAGCTCCGGCGCGATACACGACCAAATCGGCCGCCGCGAGCGCCGTCGGCATATCGTTTTGGTATCGCACGATGCGGCTTGCCCGGCCCCATGCGCCCGTTTCCGACACGTTTCCGAGCTTTGCCTTGACGTCTTCAAATCCGTCCGTCCCCGTCACGTGCCAGAGACAAAGTTTCTCCGCGTCCCGGAAATATCGATGCACGCCCAGCATCGCCGTATTGATCGAGCGCGCCCCACGGCTGCCGCCCGCCACGAGCACCATGAAAGTATCGGAAGAAATTCCCAATTTTTCTCTGCTATCGTCACGATTCGCCGTCAAAACGTCCCGCCGCACCGGATTTCCCGTGTACACACATTTTTCCGGATGAGGGAACCGGCTTTGCGCCTCTTCATAGCCGAGAGCCACACGATTCACCACGCGGGACAAAATTTTATTCGTAATACCGGGGATGACATTTTGTTCCTGAATCATCGTCGGAATGTGCGCGAGCGCCGCCGCCATCAGAATCGGCCCGCAGACGTAGCCGCCCGTCCCGATCACGACGTCCGGATGAAACGTTTTCAAAATTTCGCGCGCTCTCCACATCCCGAGCGCCGCTTTGCCGAGAGATTTCACATTCGAGAGCGTCAATTTTCTTTGAATGCCGGCCGCCGGAAGCGACGCGAAACGAAAGCCTTCCGCCGGGACGATGCGCGATTCCATCCCCCGCGCCGTGCCGACGAAGAGAATCTCCGCGTCCTCGACGGCCAAAATTTCCCGCGCAATCGTCAGCGCCGGGTAAATATGCCCGCCGGTCCCGCCGCCCGATACAATGATTCGTTTCATGCCCCGCTCCTCACGACCGACGCCTCAAAGCGCCCAAACTTTTCTTTGAAAATCCTCGCCGCGCTCGCCGTACGATCGATAACTGTCGAAACTGGAGCAAGCCGGCGAGAGCAGCACTGTCTCTCCGTCCTGCGCCAACGCGGCCGCTTTTTGCACGGCGTCTTCCATATTGCTTGCAAAGACCGCATCGGCAATCCCGGCGCGTTCGGCCGCTTCTCCGAAACGCTCCGCCGCCGCGCCCATCAGCACCAAATGTTTCGCGTGACGGCGTACAAATTCCATAAAATCTTCCAGCGGCGTGCCTTTGTCATAGCCGCCGCAGATTAAAGTGACGGGGCGCTTGAAAGAGGCCAACGCTTTTTGCGTAGAATCCGGATTCGTCGCTTTTGAATCGTCGTAATAAGAAACGCCGCCGACCGTCCGCACCCATTCAATGCGATGCGCGAGCGGTCGATACGCCGCAATCGCTTCCCGAATGCAACCGGCGGAAACGCCCGCCAAGGCCGCCAGAAACGCCGCCGCCAGCACATTCTGCACATTGTGACGCCCCGGCATCGGCAGAAACCTTTCCTCGCAAATTTCCGTTTCCTTATTTCCGATGCAAAGCCATAGCTTTCCGCCCGACAGAAACGCGCCTTCCGCGACCTCGCCTTCCGTGCTGAGCCACGCGACCTTACACGGCGCTTTCTCCGCCAATTCCCTGCAAATCGGATCGTCCCGATTCAGCAGCAAATAGGAATCCGGCGCCATGTTTGCAAAAATTTTCGCCTTCGCCGCCACGTACGCTTCCATCGTGTGATGCCGCTCCAAGTGGTCCGGCGTGAGATTCAAAATCACAGCGGCTGCCGGACAAAAGATTTCCGCAAATTCCAATTGGAAACTGGAAATTTCCGCCGCAACGACAGATTCTTTCGGCAAATGAAAGCAAGTTTCCGAAAGGGAACGCCCGATGTTCCCCGCCGCTTCCGTCACGATCCCTCCGACCGCGAGCATATCGCGCAAAAGCGTCGTCGTCGTCGTTTTCCCATTCGTCCCTGTCACGGCATAAATAGGCATCGTCGCCACTTCCTGCGCCAAATCGATTTCCGGGCAGATGGGAATGTGCCGCACGCGCGCCGCCGAAAGCACCGGATTTTCCGCCGGGATGACGGGCGCCGGGATCACGACATCGATTCCGTCCAGCAAAGCTTCCGTCTGCGGACCGACCATGAAGGACGCCCCGGCCGCCGCGAGCTTTTGTTTCTCTTCCGCGTCCGATAGCTCCCGCACATCGGAAATAACGACCGCATCGCCGCGTGCGAGAAGCACATGCGCCGCGCCGAGCCCGCTGATGCCCGTGCCCAAAATCAAATACCGTTTCATGGAAATTTCCTTATAAACCCACCGATTTCATTCCATCGGCGCTTCCTTACCACGTCAAAAACAAAGTCACCGTCACCGCCAAGAGCTCCACGGCCCAGAATGTCCACACGACGCGCACTTCGCTCCAGCCGGAAAGCTCAAAATGATGATGAATCGGACTCATTTTGAAAATGCGCCGCCCGCAAAGTTTGAAGGACGCCACCTGCAAAATGACGGAGAGTGCCTCGATCACGAAAATCAAACCCAGAAACACGAGCAAAAGTTCCGTGCGCGTCAGCACCGCCAAGCCCGCGAGCGCGCCGCCCAGCGCCAAGGATCCCGTATCGCCCATGAAAATTTTCGCCGGATGATAATTGTAAATGAGAAACGCCGCCGAGCACGCCGCCAAAATTGCTGCGAAATGCCCGATTTCATGCAATCCGAGCGAAGCCGCGTACGCCGCATATGCCGCAAAAGCAATCGCCGTGCAGCCCGCCGCGAGCCCGTCGAGTCCGTCCGTCAGATTCACCGCATTGGACGCGCCGACAATCACCAGCACGCAGAACGGATAAAAGAGCCAACCGAGCTCCCATTCTCCGCCGACAAAGGGCAGAGATACCGAAAGCGGAAGCCCGAAAACTTTCACGGCCGCGTAAGAAAAAGCCAAAGACAGCAGAAGCTGCCCCGCCAATTTCTGTTTCGCCGTCAATCCCAAATTCCGTTTCTTTTCCGCTTTGATGAAATCGTCCAAAAATCCCAAAAGGCAATGCCCCAGCGTCAGAAACAGCAACAAAATCACACCGCCGCTCGGGACAAACCAAGACGCATCAAAGAAGACCGAGACGACGAGCGCGAGCATCATGAAAAGGCCGCCCATCGTCGGCGTCCCCGCTTTGCTCTGATGGGATTTCGGCCCGCATTCCCGCACCGATTGCCGCGCTTTGTATTTCTTCGCCAGCGGCACCGCCGCCACGCCAAAGAACGCCGTCAGGACGAAAGCCACCGCGAAAACAATCCCGTAACCGATATCCATTTACGCCTCTCGGTCTCCTTCCCAATCCGCCACGACCGTATCCAGGTGCATGGCGTGCGATCCTTTGATTAAAACAGCGTCGCCGGCGACCGTTTCCTCTTTCAAAATCTCCGCCGCTTCAAAAGGCGAGGAAACTTCCGTCACCGCCGTCAATCCTCCGTCCCGGGCGCCGCGTGCCGTCTCGCGGGACAATTCGCCGACCGCAATCAATTTGTCAAATCCGAGCGCGGCCACCTTTCGGCCAATTTGGTAATGCATGTCCTTTTCGGAGGCACCGAGCTCGAGCATATCGCCCAGAACAGCGATGCGCCGCCGCCCGCCGAGCTGCAGGAGTGCCGACAGCGCCCTCTCCACCGAAAGCGGATTGGCGTTGTACGAATCGTCCAGCACCGTCACGCCCCCGATTTTCACCAATTTCTGGCTGTCGCTTCGGGAAACAAAATTCGCCAGCGCTGTCTGTATATTTTCTGCGGAAACGCCCAAGAGCGAGGCCACCGCCGTCGCCGCGAGCGCATCGTACACATTGTGAATCCCGAAAAGACGAAGCATGACGGGAAAACTCTCCTCTCCGATGTGACAGATGTACGTCGTCCCCGTCTCACCGAAAACGATGTCCGTCGCATACACGTCCCGTTTGTTTTCGACGCCGTAATAAATGACCCGCCCGCCGAAAAGTGAATGCATGGCGGAAACAAACGAATCGTCCGCATTCAGCACCGCGACGCCGTCATCCGGGAGCGCTTCGATGAGTTCTCCTTTGGCGCGCGCGATATTTTCCCGACTGCCCAAAATGCCGATATGCGCCGTCCCCACGCAAGTCACGAGACCCATCGTCGGACGCGCGACATCGGCCAGCTCGGCAATTTGTCCCAGCCCGCGCATTCCCATCTCCGTCACGACCGCTTCGTGCGCCGACGTCAAAGACAGCAGCGTCTCCGAAAGACCGATTTCGTTATTGTGATTTTTTTTCGTGCTGCACACGGAAAATTTCGTTTCCAAAATCGCCGTCAGCATATCCTTCGTCGTCGTTTTCCCGCTGGAGCCCGTCACCGCCACGACCGGAATTTGGAAACGCAACCGATGAAACCGCGCCACATTTTCCAGCGCGCGCAAGGTATCGGGCACCGCAATGACCGACACGGATTTCGGTAGCTCTTTCGCCCGCGACTCATCGGACACCAGCACCGCGGCAGCGCCGGCCTCGACCGCGTTTTCCAAAAACGCATGGCCGTCAAAATTTTCGCCGAGGAGCGGAATGTACAGCTCCCCTTTTCGTATCGTCCTCGTGTCTGTGCTGACGCCGCCGACCTTCGCCGCATTTCCTTTTTGCAAAATACGTCCGCCCGTCGCCGTCAAAATTTCTTCTGTCGAAAATTCAGCCATGACGCCGCTCCGCTATCGCCGCTCTCGCCTCTTCGCGGTCATCGAAATGAATCGTACGGTCGGCCAAAATCTGATAATCTTCGTGCCCCTTGCCGGCAATCAAAATAATGTCTCCGGTCTCGGCCAAGGAAACGGCATGGCGAATCGCCTCCCGCCGCGACACGATGATCTCGACGGACAGCGCCGGCCGCTCTTTTTGAACTTCCAAGACGCCCGCCGCCACTTCGGACACAATCTGCTCGGGATCCTCCGTGCGCGGATTGTCGCTCGTCACAATCACGATGTCTGCGTAGCGCGCGCCGATGCGACCCATGATCGGACGTTTCAATTTATCGCGATCCCCGCCGCAACCAAAAACGGCGATGATGCGGCCTTTCTTCAATTCCTCCGCCGTTTTCAAAATATTTTCCAGCCCGTCCGGCGTGTGCGCATAATCGACGACGACCGTGAAATCCTGCCCCTCGTCAATCAGCTCAAAACGCCCCGGCACCGAATGAAAATCCGAAAGCGCCGCCAAAATCATTTCCATGGAAATTCCTTCGGCCAGCGTCGCCGAAATCGCCGCGATCACATTGTACACATTGAAGCGGCCGACCAGATTCGTGTGCACCGGATAGCTCCCGCTCGCCGTTTCCAAGACAAAATCCGTCGACGCCGCGTGGAAACGGATGCCCGTCGCGCGCAAATCGGACGGCGCCTCGATGCTGTACGTCGAGACATTCGCCGCGCCCTTTCCCGACGCCGCGAGCATGAGATCCGCGTAATCCGCATCCAAATTGATGTGACAGGATTTTTCGCCCTTCGTCTGTCCCGGCGCCGAGACGCGCTCGAAAAGAAGCGCCTTTGCCGCCGCGTAATTGTCCATCGTTTTGTGGAAATCCAAATGGTCTTCCGTCAAATTTGTGAACGAAGCATTGTCAAATTCCACGCCGGCCACGCGCCCCATCACCAGCGCGTGCGACGAGACCTCCATGCAGCAATGCGTGACGCCCGCTTCTCTCATATCCGCCAGCGTCCGCTCCAAATCCACCACATCCGGCGTCGTATTGTGCGCCGCAAATTCCTGTTTCCCAATCAGCGTGTGAATCGTGCCGATCACGCCCGTCTTATACCCGCCGGTTTCCAAAATATGAGAAACAATGTGCGTAAATGTCGTCTTCCCATTCGTCCCCGTCACGGCAATCATCCGCATGACGCGCGACGGATGGTCAAAGAAATACGGCGTGATGTCTTCCATCGCGCGGCGCGTGTCGTCCACATAGACCACCGTCACGCCCTCCGGCACCTCGATTTCCTTTTGCACCACAATCACCGACGCTCCGGCTTTGGCCGCCGCCGCCGCGAAATCATGCGCATCCACGTGTGCGCCGACCAGACAAAAGAAAAGGCTGCCCGCTTTGACCGCGCGCGAATCCGCCGTCACGTCGGAAACAGAAATGTCCTCCGTGCCGCAAATTTTCCGATACGGCGTCAGTCGCAAAAGCTCCCGCAGCTGTTTCATATCATCACTCCCCGATATTCATATATATGTATTTATTTATCGACAATAACACTGAACGAATATGATAGACCAAAATAGATAATCTGGCAAGACACGCTAAGAAAATAAAGACAAGAAAACCGCCATTTGGCTCCGTTTCGGCAAATGACGGCTCTCTTCAATCTCTGATATGACTTTGGTCGATAGCGACATCCTGTTTCCCGTAAATGGCCGACTCCGCCACATGCATCCCGAGCTCCGTCTCCGCAATCTGCTGAATCCGTGACAAAGACGCGAGCCGCGCCACCTCGAGCCGCGCCAATTCATTGGATCTTTCCAGTGCGACGATTTCCTTTCGAAGCTGCTGCATTTCATAATATTGGCTTCCGATGTACTGACTGTACACCAGCAAAACACCGAGCGAAACCAAAGTCGCCGACAAAATATATTTCAGATACGGGATTCGGACATCCAATCCCAGCGATACATTGACAGGCCGCGCGACCCGAACCGACCGCGGCGCGGGGACAGAATGCGTGTAATTCATCATGTCCTGCGATATCATGCCAACCCACTCGCTTTCCTTTGACTACAACTTCTCCACCACACGAAGCGTCGCGCTGCGTGCTCTCGGATTGGCCTCGATTTCTTCGGCCGTCGGCCGAATCGCCTTCCCCACGATTTTGACCTCTTTCCGATGCCCGCACAGACACACCGGGAGCTCCGGCGGACAGATACAATCCTTCGCCATATCCCGAAATACATTTTTAATGATGCGGTCTTCCAAAGAATGAAACGTAATCACCGCGATCCGCCCGCCGCTTTTCAAATGCGCCACGCAATCTCGCATCGTCTTCTCCAAAATGCGTAGCTCACCGTTCACCTCGATCCGGATCGCCTGAAACGTCCGTTTCGCCGGATGCGGCCCGTCCTCCCGCGCGCCCGCCGGTATCGCCGCCTTGATTACGCGGACCAGCTCCGTCGTCGTCTCCAAATGCTTTTCCGCCGCCGCCTTCGCGATAAATTCCGCAATGCGTTTCGCCCAGCGTTCCTCGCCGTAATCGCGGATGATTCTCTCCAGCTCCTCGGCGCTGTATCCATTCACCACATCGTACGCGGAAAACAAATTTCTTTGATCCATCCGCATATCCAGCCGACCCTCGTGCATATACGAAAATCCGCGCTCCGCCTCATCCAGCTGATACGACGACACCCCTAAATCGAAAAGAAATCCGGAAATGGGACCGATCCCCTTCTCCTCTAAAATCTCCCCAATCCGAGAAAAATTTTCATGAATCGCCATAAATCCGCAAGGCACAGCGGACAATCTTTCCTTCGCCGCCCGAATCGCCGCCTCATCCCGATCAAAACCGATGAGAAGCGCATCCGACGCCAATTTCTCAGACAGCGCCAGAGAATGACCCCCGCCGCCCAGCGTCCCGTCTACATAAATGCCGTGGGGATCCGTCAGCACGCGAGAAATCGTCTCCGCAAGAAGCACACTCACATGATGAAACCCCATACGACCTCACAAATTGAAATCCAAAGGCAGATCCAGCGATTCCGCCAGATCCGACATACTTTCACTGTCGGCGTACTGCTCGTCATGCAGCGTCGGATTCCAAATTTCAATCGTATCCCCCACGCCGACCACCTTCGCATTTTTCGAAAGCTTCGCATACGCCAAAAGATTCGCCGGAATCAAAATCCGTCCCTGCCGGTCGCACTCCACCTCGACACTCTGTCCAATTAGGAAACGCCGCAATTCGCGCACCGCTTTCTTCGTCGAAGGAAGCTGCCGCAACTTCTGCGCCATCGCCTCCCAGCGATCCGTCGGATAAATGATCAGACACTCATCCAGCCCGCGCGCCAGCACAAATTTTTCCCCGAGCTCTTCCCGGAAACGGGCAGGCAAAATCATGCGCCCCTTCGCGTCAATCGCGTGGCTGTATTCATTCATAAACATGATTTTGCACCTCCCCTCTCTCCGGTCCCTCCACTTTTAACCACATTCTACCACGACCCACCACTTTTATGCAATAGTTTTTCAAAAAAATTTTATTTAGGGAAATATTTTAGGAAACACCGTCACGTCAGAACTCAATTCTGTGACGGCCGCTGTAAATTTCTCCGTCGCATCGGCGGCAAAGACGTCAGATAATCAGACGTCAGAAGTCAGAACTTGCTCGGCTTTTTTTCTCAGGCGAGGTAGAGACATCAGATGGTCAGACAATCAGACGTCAGATTTTAGCGGTGTCGCTTCGCGACATTTTTATATTGCGCCTTCGGCGACCCATCATCCGGCGCTTCGCGCCACCTTCCTCCAAAGGAAGGCTTAATCGGTGCCGGCTCCGCCGCATTTTATAAAAAATCATCGCCGCAGGCGATACCGCTTTCGTCTGACGTCTGATCATCTGATGTCTGACGTCTTGATCTCTTTGTGCGCTCCAAGCTCCCGGCTCATAACTCCAAGCCACGCTCGCTGTAAGGAGGCCCGCCTGTGCAAAATTCGCCGAGGCTCGCGCCGTCATTTCCGAAAAAGCAAAGCGCCGAGGGGCGCCGACGCGTCTCGTGGCCTTGCGTGGTAAGAATGCGTCATGATGTAAAAGTTTCGCGTATCGGTGACGT
>CAVHDO010000019.1:16823-17599 GCA_963634795.1 Oscillospiraceae bacterium | reverse complement strand
TCTCTGCTCTCTGCTCTCTGCTCTCTGCTCTCTGCTCTCTGCTCTCTGCTCTCTGCTCTCTGCTCTCTGCTCTCTGCTCTCTGAGAGATTGTAATTCTGCCATTGCACCCCTGCAACCCCTTTTCTCAAAATTTTCAGAAAATTTTTCCCACTACAAAATTCCCCTCCATTATATACCAAATTCCCCAAAAACGCTTCCTTTCTCCGTTGGCCGTTATCCGTTCACCGTTCACCGTCCCTCCTTGTCTGAGAAAAAGCTTGAAAAGGCTTGAGATTAGCATCGAAATTCTTTTATGCCCTTTCCCATTCTTATCTTTCCGTCAAAGTCCAAAAGGCCAAGAAAGCAATCAAGCCCTTTCAAGCCTTTTCAAGCCCGAATCAAAAGTCAATCAACACAAAGGAAACAAAAAAGCACCGCGTCAAAACATCAAGCCTTTTCAGTCCCTTTCAAACCTTTTCAACCCCCATCTCTTCTCCCCAAAAACTGCAAAAACGCTGTAAGGAGGCCCGCCTGTGCAAAATTCGCCGGCTCCGCGCCAATAAAAGTTAGCAGTGAGTAGTGAGCAATTAGCAGTGCAGGTACGCGCCTCGCGCAATTTTTTATACAGCAAGAATCACAAATGCCTCAAAATCCAAGTAAGAAAAAGCTCGGCCAACTGCTAATTGCTCATTGCTAACTGCTAACTGTCTGAAGGCCGAGCGGCGGCGCCCCATGAGCCGAGGCGAATTTTGCCTTGGCGGCGGCTTCTTTCTCTTGCTTCGTTCTCTTTCTTCCC
>CAVHDO010000019.1:0-16780 GCA_963634795.1 Oscillospiraceae bacterium | reverse complement strand
CGTTTCCTTTCTTTCCCGGGAAAGAAAGGAAATGAAGTGCTGTAAGGAGTTCCGACGACACGCGCCAAAAATGTCACGCGCCGTCAGGCGCATTCCGCGAAGGGGAACCATTCGCGCCGAAAGGTGCAAAACTTTATGTTTCACATACTGCCATCCATCACCCGGCCTAACGGCCACCCTCTTCCCGAAGAGGGCTAACTTGTGACGGCTCCGCCGCATTTTTTATGCCGCCGGCAAGATCGCCGCCAAAAGAAAATTCCAAAAATCGATAAAAAAATCCTTTCTCAAATTGAGAAAGGATTTTTTTATCGATTCGTTTCAGACCAATTCGATGATCGCGCGCGGCGCCGCATCTCCCTTGCGGGGTTCGAGCTTCATGATGCGGGTGTAACCGCCGTTACGTTCCTTATATTTCGGAGCGATTTCATCGAAAAGTTTCTTTGTGACCGTTTCATCCATCACGAAAGACAGAGCCTGGCGACGGGCGTGAAGATCGCCGCGCTTGGCCAGTGTGATCATCTTCGCCGCGGAGCGCGTGAGTTCCTTGGCTTTCGTTTCCGTGGTTTCGATGCGGCCGTATCTGAAGAGTTCGGTCGTCAAGCTGCGGAGCAACGCTCTGCGCGGGCCGGAGACTCTTCTCAGTTTACTGTGAGCCATGAGTATCCTCCTATCGGATCATTCATTGGGTTCTTTCAAATGAAGACCCAGATTTTTGTAAAGTCCCAGTTTGTTCTTGATTTCCTCGACGGATTTTTTCCCGAGATTCCGCGTATGCGCCAGTTCGTCTTCCGTCTTGTCCAAAAGTTGGCTGAGCGCATGAATTTCCGCCCGTTTGAGGCAGTTGAACGCGCGGACGGACAGCTCGAGTTCGTCAATCGGCACCTCATCGAAATTGATGGGATCGACTGCGGGCAAATCTCCCTCCGTATCCTCTTCGCTGCTTTCCGTCGTCGCAAACGGCGTCTTCGCCAGATTGCGGAATGTCTCCAGACAACCGATGAGAATGTTCGCCGCTTTGGCCACGGCATCTTCGGCGTCGATGGAGCCGTCGGTTTCCACTTCGAGCGTCAGCTTGTCGTAATTCAGTTCGTTGCCGACGCGCGTGTCGGTGACTTCGTAATTGCATTTCACGACCGGCGAGAAAATGGAATCGATCGGAATCTCTCCGATGACGTCACTCTCTGTCTTGTTCTTCGTGAAAGGCACGTAGCCGTGTCCCCGATCGATGGTGACTTCCATCCCCAAATGCGCTTTTTTGCTCAAATGGCAAAGGACGAGGTCTCCGTTCAAGACGTCGATTTCCGAGGGGAGCTTGAGCGCGCCCGCCGTAAAGGCGCCTTCCTTTGTGACGTCCACGCGGACGGTCATCGGAAATTGCGCTTCTTCGTAAGCGATGAAACGGATTTTTTTGAGCTGCAGAATGATGTCCGTCACGTCTTCTTTGATTCCGGGAATCGTAGAAAATTCATGAAGGACGCCGTCAATCTTGATAGACGTAATGGCCACGCCGTCAAGGGAGGAAAGCAAGACACGCCGGAGGCTGTTTCCCAAGGTGATACCATATCCTCTTTCGAGTGGCTCGCATTCAAATTTTGCGTAGCGATCGGATTCACCCGTCGTGACTGCTTTAATGGTAAAGCTTCTGTTTTCGATCATCCGTATTTCCTCCTTTCGCGCTGATTTGCGCCAAAATCTTGCAAAAGTCGATTAAACTCTTCTGCGTTTCGGAGGACGGCAACCGTTGTGCGGAATCGGAGTGACGTCTTTGATGCTGCTCACTTCGATGCCGGCTGCCTGGATCGCACGGATGGCGGCTTCACGGCCGGCACCCGGTCCTTTGACGAAAACGTCGGCCGAGCGCATGCCCATATCGATGGCCGCTTTGGCTGCCTGTTCGGCTGCCATCTGCGCGGCAAAGGGCGTGCTCTTGCGGGAACCTTTGAAACCCAGACCGCCTGCGGAGGCCCAAGAAATGGCATTCCCCTTCGTGTCGGTAATCGTTACAATCGTGTTGTTGAATGTGGAACGAATATGCGCGGCGCCTGTTTCTACATGTTTCTTTTCTTTTCTCTTTGTTTTTGCTTTTACGTTAGCCATGATATCCCTCCTTCGATATTATTTCTTCTTACCGGCAATGGTCTTCTTCGGACCTTTGCGTGTACGGGCATTCGTCTTTGTGCGCTGTCCGCGGACCGGAAGTCCGGCGCGATGACGCTTGCCGCGATAGGACCCGATTTCCACGAGTCTCTTGATATTCAGGGATTCTTCACGGCGCAGGTCGCCTTCCACTTTGTATTCGGAAAGGGCTTGGCGGATCTTCGCCACATCGTCCTCGGTCAGATCTCTGACGCGGGTGTCGGGATTGATTCCGGTGTCTGCCAGAATTTTCTTGGAAAGAGTAAGGCCGATTCCATAAATATAAGTCAAGCCGATCTCAACGCGCTTATCACGGGGTAAGTCTACACCAGCTATACGTGCCATTTACTCTGTACCTCCTTTTCGTAATTAACCTTGTCTTTGTTTATGTTTGGGATTTTCGCAAATGACCATGACGCGGCCCTTGCGTTTAATGATTTTGCATTTGTCACACATCTTTTTGACTGACGGTCTGACTTTCATCTTGGGTCCTCCTTCTTACTTGAATCGATAGGTAATTCTGCCGTGATCGAGATCGTAGGCGGTGAGTTCCATCGTGACGCGATCGCCGGGCAGGATACGAATGAAATTCATCCGCATTTTCCCGGAAATATGAGCCAGGACTATGTGTCCGTTTTCCAGTTTGACGCGAAACATGGCGTTCGGCAGTTTTTCAACGACCTTCCCTTCCACTTCGATGACGTCGTCTTTGCTCATGAGAGCCTCCTTCCACTTTCTTTGGATTCTCGCATAGGTTTTAATTCCTCAGCGTCAATACACGATGGCCGTCTTTTGTGATGACGACGGTATGCTCGATGTGAGCGGCCGGTTTCCCATCCGCCGTCGCCGCGGCCCATCCGTCTTTCCGGATTCGGAGATCGGCGCTTCCCATGGAAATCATGGGCTCGATGCAAATGACCATGCCCTCTTCCAAAAGCGGCCCGTATCCCGGATCTCCGAAATTGGGGATTTCCGGTTCTTCGTGCATATCGGTACCGATACCGTGTCCCACATAATCTTCGATGATACCGTAACCGTAAGGACGGACGACGCTTTCGACCGCGTGGCCGATGTCGCCGACGTGATTGCCGGGGACAGCCGCCGCAATTCCGGCTTCCAGTGCTCTTTGCGTCACTTCGATGAGCTGCATCGTTTTTTTATTCACGTGACCAACGGGGACGGTGATACAGGAATCGCCCATGTATCCGTCCACTTCCACCACGAGATCCAGCGTCACAATCTGGCCGCTCCGAAGAATGATCTTGGACGACGGAATACCGTGCACGACGATTTCATCCACGGATGCGCAAATAGAGCCGGGAAATCCTTCAAAGCCTTTGCAACTGGGGATACCCCCATGCGAACGGATGAATCTCTCCGCCATTTGATCCAGAGAAAGGGTCGAAATCCCCGGCCGCACTTGCTTTTCCAACATGGAAAGCGTATCGGCCGTAAGCCGGGCGGCTTTTTCAATCTTCCCGATTTCTTCCGGTGATCGTATTGTGATCATTTCTTGGCTTTCTCCAAAGCGGAAACGATTTGATCGTGAACTTCATCCATCGATTTGTCCCCATCGATATTGAACAGAACGCCGGATGCCTCATAGTAATCAATCAGCGGCTTGGTGGAGGCTTCATACACGGAAAGGCGCTGATTCACCGTTTCCTCTTTGTCATCGTCACGCTGGTACAGCTCGCCGCCGCAGACATCGCAGACGCCCGCTTTTTTCGGCGGACGGAATTCCTGATGGAAGGAAGCGCCGCAGGACCGGCAGACGAAACGTCCGCAAATCCGCTTCACCAAATCGTCTTTGTTCGCCGTGATATTAAGAACCGCCGTGAGCGAAATGCCCATATCGTGCAGAATAGCATCGAGCGCCGCCGCCTGTGCCGCCGTACGAGGGAACCCGTCCAAGATCCAGCCCTTTTGGCAATCAGACTCCGCCAGACGTTCTTTGACGATGCCGACGGTGACACTGTCGGGGACGAGCGCCCCTTTATCCATGTAGCTTTTCGCTTCTTTCCCAAGCGGCGTCCCCGCCTTGACAGCGGCGCGGAACATATCGCCGGTGGAAATCTGCGGAATGCCGTATTCGCCGATCAGTCGCTCCGCCTGGGTGCCTTTCCCGGCGCCGGGCGGTCCCATCAATAAGATATACATTCTTCCTGTCTCCTTATTTCAGAAAACCTTGGTAATGGCGATTGACCATGAGCGATTGCGCCTGCCGCATCGTATCGAGAGCGACGCCCACGATGATAAGCAGCGCGGTCCCGCCGAAGTACACACCTTGAATGCCGGTGATATGGCCGATGAAATTCGGCAAAATCGCAATGGCCGCCAAGAAGATGGCTCCCGTCAGCGTGATTCTCGTCAAGACGCGATCCACGTACTCCATGGTCGGTTTCCCCGGACGAATTCCCGGGATAAACCCGCCGTATTTCTTCATATTGTCCGCCAAATCTTGGACATTGACCGTGATGGCGGTATAGAAGTAGGTAAAGACAATGATGAGGAACGCATAGCAAATGGTATTCGCCCACGAACCCCAACTGAAGAAGTTCGCCACCGCTTTGATCCATCCCACGTCGATGAATTGTGCCAATGTCACCGGCATCATGAGAATGGAGGAAGCGAAAATAATGGGAATGACGCCGGCCTGATTGACTTTGAGCGGCAGGAAGCTGTTGTGGCCTCCGTACATCTTGCGGCCGACGACGCGCTTGGCGTACTGAATCGGAATGCGCCGCTGCCCTTCATTGACCTCGATGACCACCGCAATCATGACGATGGCAATCACGAGGAAGAGCAAGAGTTGGAACGGGCTGATGGTCCCGACGGAAAGGTATTCAAAGATTGTACCCACCGCATCGGGGAAACGTGCCACGATGCCGGCGAAAATAATCAGGGAAATTCCGTTTCCGATTCCTTTTTCCGTAATCTGCTCGCCGATCCACATGAGAAGGCAAGTGCCGGCCGTCAATACGACGCAGATAAAGATGACGTAAATCCAGCTGTTATCCACGAGCGCATTGTTGATTTTGAGACCGTAGGCCATGCCGAGTGCCTGGACAAATCCGAGACCGACCGCACCGTAACGCGTGACTTTCTGGATTTTTTTATACCCCTCCTGCCCGTCTTTTCTCCATTCCTCAAATTTCGGAATGACGGCGGCCAGAAGCTGCATAATGATGGAGGCATTGATGTACGGCGTGATGCTCATGGCAAATATGGAGAATTTGCTGAGCGCTCCGCCGGCGAACAGATCGAGGAAGCCGAAGAGGTTTCCTGCGGAAAACAAACTTTCTATCACGGAGGCGTCGACGCCCGGCACCGGGATATGCACCCCCAGCCGGAAGACGACGAACATGACAAAGGTGAAAATGATGCGATCCTTCAATTCCTTATTTGTCAAAAGGTTTTCGAGGACGTTACCCATTTTACTTCACCTCTGCTTTTCCACCCGCTGCTTCGATTTTCTCTTGTGCGGTCTTGGTGAAACCCTGCGCAACGACCGTCAGTTTCTTCGTGAGTTCTCCGTTGCCCAGAATGCGGACACCGTCCAAAACATTTTTCAAAATGCCGGCTTCGACCAAAGTCTCCGGTGCGACGGTCATGCCGTCATCAAAGACATTGAGCGTCGAGACATTGACTTCCGCGTAGCGCTTGGCCAATACATTCTTGAAGCCGCGCTTCGGAAGACGACGGTACAGAGGCATCTGGCCGCCTTCAAATCCCGGACGGACGCCGCCGCCGCTTCTGGATTTCTGGCCTTTCATGCCGCGTGTGGACGTCTTGCCCATGCCGCTTCCCAAGCCTCTTCCGACTCTGCGACGCGCGCGGGTCGAGCCTTCGGCCGGTTTCAGTTCATGCAGTTTCATCTGTAGCACCTCCTTTGTATCAGTTTTCTTTGACTTCTACGAGATGGCGCACTTTATGAAGCATGCCCTTGATCTGCGGAGTCAGTTCTTTTTCGACTGTGGAATTTGTCTTTTTCAGGCCGAGAGCCTTGATGGTCGCAATCTGCTCGGGACGGGAGCCGATCACGCTCTTTTTCAATGTAACGCTGACTTTGCTCATGATCGTCCTCCTTACGCGTTGTAAATCTCATCCAAAGTCTTGCCGCGAAGAGCCGCGACATCCTTGGCGTTTTGCAGCTTGGAGAGACCGTCCAGCGTCGCTTTGACCATATTGATCGGATTGGACGATCCGAGCGATTTGGTCAGAATGTTGCGAATCCCGACGAGTTCGAGCACTGCACGGGAAGGCCCGCCCGCGATGATACCGCAACCTTCGGCAGCCGGCTTCATGAAGACGCGGCCTGCGCCGTAAATGCCCAACATCTCATGCGGGATGGTCCCGTTCTTCGTGGCGACCGTGATCATATGTTTCTTGGCATCTTCGACGCCTTTGCGAATCGCTTCCGGAACTTCGGCCGCTTTCCCAAGTCCTGCACCGACTTTCCCTTTTCCGTCACCGACGACGACGACGGCAGCAAAGGAAAAGCGACGGCCGCCCTTGACGACCTTGGCCACGCGGTTGATGAAAACCACGTTTTCCTGCAAATCGGATTCCGGTTTTTCAAATCTTGGCATGTGCTTTCTCCTTTGCCTCAGAACTTCAGGCCGCCTTCACGGGCGCCTTCTGCCAGAGCTTTCACTCTGCCGTGATAAATATGGCCGCCGCGATCGAAGACTACGGTCTCGATTCCCTTGGCAAGAGCACGGGAAGCGACCAATTTGCCGACCTCCGTCGCTGCCTCGACGTTGCCGCCGTTTGAGAATTTACCTTTGAGTTCTTTATCGAGCGTACTGGCGGAAACGAGCGTCGTGCCGGCCACGTCGTCGATCACCTGCGCATAAATGTGCGAAAGGGACCGAGAAACGCAGAGACGCGGGCATTCGGCCGTACCGGAAATTTTCTGGCGGAGACGAAGGTGGCGACGTACCACGGCCTCTCTTGTAGTCATTTTAGCCATGTTTTACCTCCCTCTTACTTCGCGCCGGTCTTACCGGCTTTACGACGGACATATTCGCCCGCATAGCGAATCCCCTTGCCTTTGTACGGCTCCGGTTCACGCCAATGACGGATTTCCGCCGCGACCATTCCGACTTTTTCTTTATCGGCGCCCGAGACGAGAATGCGGACATTAGACGGGCAGCTGATGGTGATGCCTTCCGGCGGCGTGACGATGACGGGATGCGAGAAACCGAGTGCGAGTTTCAAATTCGTGCCCTGCATCTGCGCATTGTAACCAACGCCTTGGATTTCCAACTCTTTCGTGAAGCCTTCGCTCACGCCGACAATCATGTTGTTGACGAGCGTGCGGCAGAGGCCGTGGAGAGAGCGTTCTTTCTTATTGTCATTCGGGCGGCTGACGTGAATCGTGCCGTCCTGCATTTCGATTCCGATTTCCGGGTTGAGCGTGCGGGAAAGCGTCCCTTTCGGGCCTTTCACCGTGACGGTATGGCCTTCTATTTTGACTTCCACACCTGCCGGTACCGCAATCGGTTTTCTTCCGATTCTAGACATTTCCTTCCTCCTGCTTACCAGATATAGGCGAGAACTTCGCCGCCAAGACCCTCTTTGCGAGCTTTCTTGTCGGTCATGACGCCCTTGGATGTGGAAACGATGGCGATCCCGAGGCCCCCCAGGACGCGCGGGAGTTCTTCTTTGCCGGCATAGACGCGAAGTCCCGGCTTGGAAATTCTCTTGAGTCCTTTGATGACCTTTTCACGGTTCGCACCGTATTTGAGTGTCGCACGGAGACGCGTGTGTCCGTCGACTTCGACTTCTTCTACGTTCCGGATAAAGCCTTCATCCTTCAGAATCGCAAGCATAGCGGCTTTCATTTTGGAAGCAGGCATATCGACTTTATCGTGATACGCATCGTTCGCGTTGCGAATACGGGTGAGCATATCCGCAATCGGATCGGTTGTTACCATGTGTTATTCCTCCTTCCGTTCTTACCAGCTGGCTTTTCTTACGCCCGGGATTTCTCCGCGGTAAGCCAAATCACGAAACTGGTTGCGGCAGATTCCGAATTTGCGCATATATCCGTGAGGACGGCCGGTCAGCTTGCAACGATTGTGCAGGCGGGTCGGGGATGCGTTTTTCGGAAGTCTGGAAAGCCCTTCATAGTCGCCGGCTTCTTTCAAAGCGCGACGTTTTTCCGCATATTTCTGTACGGTGAGCTCTCTCTTTCTCTCACGTTCCAGCATGGATTTCTTTGCCATATTGTCCTCCGCTTATTTCTTGAACGGCATGCCGAAACGGCTGAGAAGCTCACGCGCTTCTTCGTCGGTCTTCGCCGTGGTCACCACGATAATATCCATCCCGCGAAGTTTGTCGATCTGATCGTAATCGACTTCCGGGAAAATCAGCTGTTCCTTGACGCCGAAAGCATAATTGCCGCGTCCGTCGAAGCTCTTGTCGCTGATACCGCGGAAATCGCGCACGCGGGGAAGAGCGATATTGATTACGCGATCGAGAAATTCATACATTTTTTCGCCGCGCAGCGTCACTTTGCAGCCAAGCGGCATTCCTTCGCGGATTTTCCAAGCCGCCAGCGACCGTCTCGCTTTGCAGACAATCGGATGCTGCCCGGTGATGGCCGCCAGATCCGCCGAAGCGGCATCGATGGCTTTCGCATTGGTCGTCGCTTCGCCCACGCCGATATTCACGACGATCTTTTCAAGCTGCGGAATCTGCATCGGATTTTTGTAACCGAATTTTTCCTGCAGGGCCGGACGGATTTCCGCCTGATATAAGTCTTTCAATCTGGACATAGGTTCCTCCTTCCCTGCTTATTTAGCCTTATCAATGATCGCTCCGCTCTTCACGGCGGCGCGTACATACGATCCGTCGGGCTGTGCGACCTTCTTGATCCGGGTCGGTTTCTTCGTCTCCGGATCGAGAATCATGACATTGGATACATGAATCGGGGCTTCTCTTTCGATAATGCCGCCCTTGGGATTGGCCTGGGTCGGTCTCGTGTGGCGCTTAATCATATTGACGCCTTCGACGACGACGCGATTCTTGGCCGGCTGCGCGGATTTGATCACGCCCTGTTTCCCTTTGTCTTTGCCGGCGATGACGACGACGGTATCTCCGGTCTTCACATGCAAATGGCTCATCTCTTACCTCCCTTAGAGCACTTCCGGAGCAAGAGAAATGATTTTCATGAAATCTTTCTCGCGAAGCTCTCTTGCGACCGGTCCGAAAATACGCGTGCCCATCGGGCTCTTATCCTGCTTAATCAGGACGACCGCATTTTCGTCGAAACGGATGTGGGAGCCGTCCGGACGGCTGACGCCGCTCACGGTACGAACGATGACGCCCTTTACGACCTGGCTTTTCTTGACAACGCCTCCCGGCGATGCATCTTTGACGGTGCAAACGACGATATCGCCGATGTTGCCGCTTTTACGCCAGGAGCCGCCCAGGACTTTGATGACCAGTACGCTTTTGGCGCCGGTGTTGTCTGCAACGTTGAGTCTGCTTTCCTGCTGAATCATCGTGCCTTTCCTCCTATGATTTTCTTTTTAATCAATTCTGACGGGCAACGATTTTTTCGACTCTCCAATGCTTTTCCTTGGACATCGGACGAGTTTCGACGATGCGTACTGTGTCTCCGATACGGCATTCGTTGTTTTCGTCATGCGCTTTGAATTTCTTGGTGGTATTGATGGATTTATTGTACAGCTTATGGGGAACCTTGCGTTCCACGGCGACGACGACGGTCTTGTCCATCTTGTCGCTCACGACGATTCCCTGGCGCACTTTGCGCAGATTTCTTTCTTCTGCCACGGTGGGATCCTCCTATCGACTCTTGCCTTATTTGGCAGCTTTCAATTCTTCTTCACGCTGCACGGTTTTGATCCGCGCAATGGTTTTCTTGACTTCACGGATTCGCGAAGGATTTTCAAGCTGACCGGTAGCGAGCTGAAAACGGAGGTTAAACAGTTCTTCCTTCAAGCCGGCGACTTTTTCGTCCATTTCGGCAGCAGAGAGATTGCGGATTTCATTGACCTTCATTTTATTCACCTGCCACTTCTTCCTGACCCTTGACTACGAATTTTGTTTTGATGGGCAGCTTGTTGCCGGCAAGACGCATAGCTTCTTTCGCCGTTTCCATCGGTACGCCCGCAATTTCAAAGAGGACGCGACCGGGCTTTGCGACGGCTACCCAGTATTCGACCGAGCCTTTCCCGGAGCCCTGACGGGTGCCAAGCGGCTTGGCCGTGACAGGCTTGTCGGGGAAAATTTTGATCCAGACCTGACCGCCACGCTTGATGTAACGCGTCATAGCGATACGAGCCGCTTCAATCTGACGATTCGTAATCCAGGACGGTTCGAGGGCGACCATGCCGTATTCGCCGAAGGCGACTGTATTGCCGCGATGTGCACGGCCTTTCATGCGACCGCGGAACTGTTTGCGGTACTTGGTACGTTTCGGAATTAACATTACGCGTCGCTCCTTTCCGTATTTCTGGCTCTGCGTTCGCCGCGGCCTTCACGACCTTCGCGACGACCTTCGCCACGCCCGCCGCGACGTCCGCCGCGAGGCCCGTCTCTGCGATCTCCGCGGTTCTTGTTGTCACGGGTGTTTTCCGTCTCCGGTACCATTTCGCCCGGAGCGATTTCGCCTTTGTAGATCCAGACTTTGACGCCGATGGCACCGTAAGTGGTGTGCGCGGCCGTCACGCCGTAATCGATATTCGCGCGAAGCGTCTGCAGCGGAATGGAACCTTCACGTTGCGATTCGCTTCTGGCGATTTCCGCGCCGCCCAGACGACCGGAAACCATGACTTTGATACCCTTGGCGCCGGCACGCATCGTACGTCCGATTGCCTGCTTGATTGCGCGACGGAAACCGATACGTTTTTCCAGCTGTGCCGCGATATCTTCGGCGACCAAGATGGCGCTCATATCACGGGAACGGATTTCCATGATATCGATATCGATTTCTTTATCGGTCAAAGAAGCAAGTGCTTTCTTGATATCTTCGATGCCCGTGCCGCCGCGGCCGATGACCATCCCCGGCTTGGCCGTATGGATTGCGATCTTCACGCGCTTGCCCATACGCTTGATGCCGATTTTGGAAATGCCTGCGATAAAGAGATGTTTCTTCAGGAATGCACGAATCTTGGCATCCTCTACGAGAAGATTGGCATACTCCTTTTCCGCATACCATTTGGAATCCCAGTCGTCAATGATGCCGACGCGAAGTCCATGTGGATTGACTTTCTGACCCATCGTTTTCCTCCTCGTTAATCTCTTTCAGCGACTTTGATTGTAAGCGTGCTGGTGCGTTTCATAATGGCGAAAGCTTGGCCGCGGGAGCGCGGATGGATTCGTTTCATGATCGGGCCTGCATCTACATAGGTCGTGGAAACATAGAGTTTGTCGATATTCATATCGTTGTTGTTTTCTGCATTTGCCATAGCGCTCTTCAGTGTCTTTTCGACAACGGAAGAAGCCGCTTTGGGGGTCTGGCGAAGAATGGCCAGTGCCTCACCGCAATCCTTGCCGCGGATGACATCGACGACGATGCGGACTTTACGGGGCGAAATGCGGATATTTCTGCTGATTGCCTGTACTTCCATTTTTTCCTCCCCGTTTATTTCTTATCGTTCTTGGAATGTCCCTTGTAGGTCCGGGTCGGGGCAAATTCGCCCAGCTTGTGGCCGACCATATCTTCGGTGACATAGACTGGTACGTGTTTTCTACCGTCGTGAACCGCGATCGTGTGACCGACGAAGTCCGGCAGGATGGTGGAAGCACGGGACCAGGTTTTGATGACTTTCTTTTCATTGGCAGCGTTCATGGCGTCGATTTTCTTCACGAGGGAGAAAGCGACGAACGGGCCTTTTTTGACTGATCTGGACACTTTGTTTCCTCCTTATCTTACTTGCGTCTCTTGACGATAAGCTTCGTGGAAGCTTTCTTTTTGTCACGCGTCTTCACGCCGTATGCCGGCTTGCCCCACGGGGTGACCGGGCGCTTTCTGCCGACGGGGGATTTCCCTTCGCCGCCGCCGTGCGGATGGTCGTTCGGGTTCATGACGACGCCGCGGTTTGCCGGGCGGACGCCGAGCCAACGATTGCGACCCGCCTTGCCGAGCGTGATGTTTTCATGGTCTTCGTTCCCGACAATCCCGACCGTCGCGCGGCAACGAATGTGCACACGGCGAAGTTCGCCGGACGGAAGCCGGAGCAGTGCGTAATCGCCTTCCTTTGCCATGAGCTGAGCCGTCTCGCCGGCAGCGCGCACCATCTGGCCGCCCTTGCCAATCTTGAGCTCGACATTGTGAACATTCGTACCGAGCGGAATATTGAGAAGCGGAAGACAATTCCCCGGCTTGATATCGGCTTCCGGACCGGACATGATGTCATCGCCGACCTTAAGGCCTCTCGGCGCTAGGATGTAGCGCTTTTCGCCGTCCGCATAATGCAGAAGCGCGATGCGGCAGGTGCGGTTCGGATCGTATTCGATCGTCGCGACCTTGGCCGGCACATTGTCCTTCGTCCGCTTGAAATCAATGATTCTGTACTGACGCTTATGACCGCCGCCCTGATGACGAACCGTCATTTTTCCCGAACCGTTGCGACCGCCGTGATTGTGGAGAGGCGCGAGAAGCGATTTCTCGGGCTTATCCGTCGTGATTTCCTCAAAAGTGGAAACGGTCATCTGGCGGCGTCCGGGGGTATACGGTTTAAAAGATTTGTATGCCATTGCTGTATATCCTCCTCGTATTAGACCCCTTCAAAAAACTCAATCGTCTCGCCCGGGCAAAGGGTGACGATGGCCTTCTTCCAGTTGCTGCGACGGCCTTGGAAACGACCCATGCGTTTCATCTTGCCTTCGTAGCGCATTGTATTCACCGCTTGCACCTTGACTTTGAAAATCTGCTCCACAGCCTGACGAATCTGAATCTTGGTGGCTGCCGGCGGTACGCGGAATGTGTATTTCCCCTCTTCCATGAGAGCGGTGGATTTTTCCGTGATAATCGGTTTCACGAGGATATCATGTGCTTCCATTATGCGAGCACCTCCTCAATCTTTTCGACTGCGCTCTTCGTGAGGAAGAGTTTCGTGTAATGAATAATATCGTAAATATTGATGTTTTCGGTCGCGATCGCCTTCACACCCGGAATGTTGCGAGCCGAGAGAATCGTATTCGCCACCGCTTCATCGCCGTCGATGATGAGCGCTTTGCCCTTCACTTCGAAAGCTTTCAGCATTTCAATCGCCGCCTTCGTCTTCGGCGCTTCGAAGCCCACCTTGTCAAGGACCACGATTTCACCCTGACGAAGCTTTTCGGACAGCGCCGACTTCACAGCCAGACGTCTCTCCTTGCGATTCATATCCTTGGCATGAGAACGGGGCGTAGGTCCAAAGACCGTGCCGCCGCCGACCCACAGCGGAGAACGAATCGATCCGACACGAGCGCGCCCCGTGCCCTTCTGTTTCCACGGCTTCTTCCCGCCGCCGCGCACCAGACCGCGCGTCTTGGTGGCATGCGTGCCGAGACGTTCATTCGCCTGCTGCCGCACCACCGCCAGATGAATCACAGCTTCATTGTATTCGACGCCGAATACGCTGTCATTCAATTCGATTTCGCCGACGTTTTTGGCGGCGATATTATACAAAGCAACTTTGGACATTGGTTTACCTCCCGATTATTTGACAGGCTTTGCGGTAGCCTGCACCATGACGAGGCTTCCCTTCGGCCCGGGAATGCCGCCTTTCACGAGCATGAGATTGCGAGCCACATCGACACGCACCACAGAAAGATGCTGTACCGTGACTCTCACACCGCCCATCTGACCGGGGAGCTTCTTGCCCTTGAAGACCTTACCGCCGCCGCCGGACATACGCGCGCCCAGAGACGCCGGCTGCCGGTGATTCTTCGAACCGTGACTTTCCGGTCCACGACGGAAATTGTAACGCTTAATCGTACCGGCGAAACCCTTGCCTCTGCTCGTGCCGATGACATCGACAATTTCGCCTTCCGCAAAAATATCGGCTGCCAGAGTTTGGCCTACCGTGTAACTCTCCACATCATCCGTCCGGACTTCGCGCAAGAATTTCACAGGAGCGACGCCCGCCTTTTCAAACTGCCCCTTGACCGGCTTGGTCAGGTGTTTTTCTTTCACGGCGCCGTAACCGAGCTGAATCGCATTGTAACCATCCGATTCCACGGTTTTCTTCGCGACGACCACATTCGGCATCGTCTCGATGACAGTGACCGGGATGAGATTTCCGTTTTCGGCGAAAACCTGGCTCATTCCCAGCTTCGTTCCCAAAATAGCTTTAGACATTTTCGCACCTCCTTACGCCTTGAGTTCAATGCTGACGCCTGCCGGAAGCTCCAGTCTCATCAGCGCATCCGCCGTTTTCTTCGACGGATCGAGGATATCGATAAGTCTCTTGTGCGTGCGCATTTCAAACTGTTCACGGCTGTCCTTGTTGACATGCGGCGAACGAAGAATCGTGTAGACATTTTTCTCCGTGGGAAGCGGAATCGGGCCGGAAACCCGAGATCCCGTCCGCTTGGCCGTCTCGACGATTTTCGCCGCGCTCTGATCGACAGCTTTGTGATCATAGCCCTTCAGACGAATTCTGATTTTTTCTTGTTTTGCCATACTGCAACCTCCTGACGTTCATTTCAAGAATGAACTGCTCCGTGGAAATTCCCTTGCTTTGGCGCCCGCCGACACATAGGGTCATCCGTCGACGCACACCTTGCAAGCCACCTTCCACTTCATAGTTTGACTGGAAACAGAGCGCTTTTTCATTACCACCCACCCGGCTGTTTCTTATAACCAAGAAACCGCAGGCGGTGCCTGCTTCCGTTTTTGCGCACACCCTCGCGGAAAATCCGGCCGAGATCCTCCAAAAGATGCCGCGCAATGTGGAATATTATACCAGCTTTCTTCTTCTTTTTCAAGATTTTTCGCGCCAAATCGCTCCAAAAATTCTAAAATTTTTGGAAATTTTTGGAAAAATAAAATTTATGTGCTGAAGAACTCACTACACCGACAATCTGCTTGAAATCATAAAACCATCAATAACAATAGCAAATGCTTTTCCGGCTGCTTTGATCAATCTCCGACGCAAAACTGCAACTATCTCACCAGAGACGCCAAAAGCTCCATTTCTCTTAAGAGGAGCTTTTTGGAAAATTCAAAAATAAAACTTTAGGGGAAATCCAAAAATTCTTTCACATCAAGAAAGCAGTTTACGAAGCAACGGAATCTTTTTAAAAATCCACGTAACAACATAACCGACAGCAAAAATAAGCGCGCAATACAAAAAGCCATACAAAATCGGCGGCACAGAAATCGTTTCCTGAAATAAGCCCCGCAACAATACCCTTACTTCCGATCTTCCCATAATAAAAATATGTAGCAAATAAATTCCAAATGTGCAACTTCCGATTGAAATGATCGGCTTGGATATCTTTTTCAAAAAACGCCCTGTTCTCTGCCAATATTGACAAGTCACAAAAATAGAAACCGCATTAATCAATACAAATGTATAGTAAAACGCTTCTGTCGTCTTCTCTCCCGTTATTTGTCCTCTAAGGTACGACAAATACACCGAAATTAAAATTGTCCCTATATTGAGGAACCACAACCACAAAATTTTCTTCCCATCCCAAAATTTCTTCATTCGATGCTGCAAGACATATCCCGCCAATGGAAAAATCACAATATTGGCGGCTATCCAACCAACCGAAACATTCCCGTTCAATGTATGTTTCCCATGAAACAAAAAATACTGCAGGCTCGGAACAATCATTGTAAAAACAGAATACAGAAAAAACAAATACTGATAATCCCGATTTGTCAGACTTTGTGCAAATCGCCGAAGTAACGGCAAAGAAATCAAGAAAGCCAAATACGCATACAAAAACCAATACGAAAAATTCCAATTTTTAGCGTAAAGCTGACTAAAAAAATCCTTGATGACAAAGGTTTCTTTACCGGTCATCACTGCATTCATGTAGTAAAAAAATGACCAAATCAGCAAAATCGCAAAAATATGAATGACACGGCGTCCCCAAATCTTTGCGGGCTCCTCCTCTCGAGCAAGAAAGAGCGCTCCTGAAATCATAAAAAATAATGGAACCGCAAACTTGCAAAATACCGCCAGAAACAAACATCCCCAATAAGAAAATGTATGCGTATCATAAAGTGTAAACAACCGAAACGCTGTCGTCCCTGTATGATTAAAGATTACGAAAAATGCAGCCAGAATTCGCATCAGCTCAATATCTAAATATTTCCCGTTAAGCACATCTATCCCTCCGCAATCTTTTTCCCTCATCGAACATAAAACCCTATTTTATATTATCACCCCCCCCTTTTTATGGCGTTTGTCAAGTAGCAAAGTTCTGAACATTTTACACTTATATTTAATTCCAACTAAAGAAGTAAGAACTAAAAAAAACATAACTTACAAGTTCTCCTTTTAAATGTTCAAAAGAAAAATTATCTACTGCTAAAAGTGAGCCAATAAAAAATACCGCTCCCAATATAAGGGAACGGTATTTTTTATTGGCGTTTCTTATTTCGCAATCTTCGCGACGACGCCGGCGCCGACGGTGCGGCCGCCTTCACGGATAGCGAAGCGCTGGC
>CAVHDO010000018.1:0-18047 GCA_963634795.1 Oscillospiraceae bacterium | reverse complement strand
TGCGCGAAGCGCGTACCTGCACTGCTAACTGCTCACTACTCACTGCTAACTTTTGTTGGCGCGGAGCCGGCGAATTTTGCACAGGCGGGCCTCCTTGCGCGTTGCTCTGTGATTTCATAACAAATCAAATCGAAAGTAGCAGCATTTCTGCGGGCAGAAATATCCTTTATGTTTTGTTTTTTTTGCCTCATCGCTATAAAGCTCCATGCTCCATGCTCCCGGCTATTTTGTGTCTGACAAAAAAGCTGAGCACAATCTGACGTCTGATGTCTGATTATCTGACGTCTTCATCCCGTCTGCAAAAAAGCCGAGCAAGTATCTGATGTCTGGGTCTTTCATAATTATGCCGTACTAAGCTATGCAACAATTTTGCGGTTTCTATAATTTTTCCCAATCCAGCTCTCCCCGCAAGAGGGCTTCTTTTTCTTTTCGGGTGAGGCGTTTGATTTTGGCTTCGAGGGAGCGGGCGGCGTGGGCTTCGGAAAATGTTTGGTGCCAGATGAGGGTGACGGGGCGGCGGGATTTGGTGTAGCGCGCGCCGCGGCCTTCGTTGTGGGCGCGGATTCTGGCGGCGAGGTTGTCGACGGTGTAGCCGGTATAGAGGCTGCCGTCGGCGCAACGCACGATATAAGTATACCAGATGCGGTCAGTACCAGTCATGGATCCAATTGTTTTCTTTCGGAAAAAGGGCGGAGAGGAAACGGAGTGTCTCGTCTGTCGCGCCGGTGATTTTTTCATGGCGGGCGAGTTCTTTCGGCGTGAGCGCGCCGAAGAGAAGTTGCACGGCGCCTTCGGCATCGACGGAAAAGTCCGGCGCGTTTTTCGTTTCCTCTTTTGTCAAAGTCATCGTTCCCGATTCGGCCGAAAGGCGATAGTTTCCTGCCATTTCCGGAAGGAAGGAATCGCTGAGCGTGAAGGAAACGCTGGCGCGGAGGTCTTGCGGCGCGGGAAGGCCGGTGAAGGCGCGCACGGGATCGGTGAGGCGTACCATCATGAAAGGGAAGGTGCGGTTTTGGAGGAAGGTGTGTTCGGCGCCGTTGGGAAAATAGAAGAAATTTTTGTCGTCTATGGGCTCGTACCAGCGGCAAGTTTCGATTTGTCCGGCGTGACCGACGAGGTAGCCAAGGAGCAGGCGACGGCCGCGTTCGGAGGCGTAGACAAATTCGCCGGCGGTGAGCCGGTTTCCTTCGATTTGATAAAAAAGATAGCCGGCCGGTCGGTCTTCATCGAATACGACGGCGATTTGGCCTTCGAGGAGAATTTCTTCGATGAGGGAGCGCCAATGGTTTTCGTTGCGAAGAGGAAATCCGTTTCTTTCTTTCGTGAAATTTTCATACACGGCGGCGAGGAGCGGCCAAGCGGAGGCGTCGGAAGGCGTCATGGCGCGCCGGAGCGTCTCGGCGAGATCGGCCAAATCGCGCGGCGCGGCTTCGCGTTCCCAGAGATGGGCGTAGAAACCGAAGCCCATGTGCCGATAGAGCGCAGCCGAAGAGGGCATCAAAATATCGACGGCGCATCCGTCGTCCCGCGTGCGGCGAAGGGCGGCGCGAAGGAGTTCTCTGGCGAGTCCGCGTCCGCGCGCCGCCGGATGGGTCGTGACGCCGACGATGTAGCGGACGGGGTATATTTTTTGGCGGATGGAAAGTGTTTTTTCCCGCAGATGAAGCGCGCAGGACACAGCGCCGTCCGTCGTGCCGAGAAGGACGGTCTCGGGGTGAAATGTTTTGCCGAAGTACCAATCGAAAAAAGGATCGCCCGGTTTTTCAAAGGAGTAGCTCCAAAGGGCGCGGACAGCGTTGGTATCGGCAGCGGTTGCCAAACGAAATTCGGTCATGAAAGTTCCTTTCGGAGAATGAAGGAGTGATTGGTTTTGTGTGCACATAGAGATGGAGACATCAGATGGTCAGACGTCAGACATCAGACGGAAAGCGGAAGCGCTTCGCTTCATTTTTATATGGTCGCTTCGCGACGTGATGCAAGGCCGGTGCCGCAGGCGCTATATAAAATCGTGCGCGAAGCGCACACCGCTAAAGTCTGACGTCTGATTGTCTGATGTCTGACGTCTGACGTCTCCAGCACTGATGTCATTCAGTGTTTCTAAGGATTCGTCTTTATTTTTTATTATAGCACAAGAAAAAGACGCCGGAGCGCCTTTCTTTGTAATTTATTTTGTTGTGAGGACCGGGCAGGGGGCTTTTTGGATGACGGCGGCGGAGACGCTGCCGAGGAGGAGGCCTTTCACGGCGCCGAGGCCGCGACTGCCGAGGACGATGAGATCGATATTTCTTTTTTCGGCTTCTTCCAAGATGACAGCGGCGGGATGGCCGGGAATGACGGTGGTTTCCGTTTGGATTTCTTTCGGAATGGTTCTGACGGCGTCGTTCAAAATTTGGTAGCCTTCTTCCAAAATGTTGCTCGGAATGTAGCCGCTCATGGTCACGCGGTCGAGGCTTGTCATTTGCGCGTTCCAATCGGCGACGTGGAGCAGGGAAATTTTGGCCGCAAATTTTTCGGCAATGCCGACGGCCAGCGCCAGCGCGTTTTTGGATTCGTCCGATCCGTCGATGGGGACGAGAATGTGAGAAATGGTCATGATTTGACTCCTTTCGAAAAAGCAGAGAGATGAGAGGCGGGGCTCGCATAGAGCTCGAGACATCAGATGGTCAGACGTCAGACGTCAGATTTTAGAGGTGTCGCTTCGCGCCACTGAAAACCGTCCACCGGAAGGTTGTCTCCAAAGGAAGGCTTCATCGGTAGCGGCCTCCGGCCGCATTTTATAAAATCGCGCGAAGCGCGCACCACTTTCTGTCTGATGTCTGATGTCTGACATCTGACGTCTCTGGCACTCATGACGCTCAAAGCTTTTTATATTTATTGCAGTTTCTTCTTTTCCCTTTCATACCGCAGGCAGAAGAAGGCGAGGAGGGCGGCGGAGTAGAGGAGGAAGAGGACGGTGATGTGGGGGAGGTCGGAAAGGGCGGCGCCTCTCTGCAGGATGTCTCTCGTGAAATGAAATTGCCAAGTGAGGGGAAAAATATGGGAAAATTGGATGACCCAGTCGGAAAAATGTGAAATCGGCATTGTGACGCCACCCAAAATGAAACCGCCCGGAATAAAGAAAATCACGCGGCTGCTCGCGACGCCGGGATTGGCCGCGTTCCAGCCGAAGAGGAGGGAGAGCATGCCGATGTCGAAGATGAGAAGGGTTTGAAATGCGAAAAAGAGGAGTATGCTTCCGGAAATAATCAGGTCGCCCCAGAGCCGTAGGACGAGGAGTCCCAAGAGGAGCGCGAAGAGAAGGCAGGCGCCGTAGGGGACGAGGCGTGCGAGGAGCGTGAACGGATTTCCCGCGCGCAGCGTTTCTTCCCATTTCTTTTCCAAGCGAAGGCGCGGGACCATGCCGATGGTGGCGAAGGTGAAGAACATGGAGGAGAAGAAGAAAAGAAAACCTTGCGTCGTCGTATTCGCCGTGGAGCCCATCGGGCTGAAAAGTTTGCGCGAGTGGAGGGTGAGCGTGGCGCCGCTGCCGTGAGCGGGGACATTCTGCGCGTTTTCGATGCCGACGATTTCGTTCATCGCTTCGATAATGTCCGCGTTCAGCGCGACATTGGTGTTATCACGGAAAAGACCGACGGTGGGGGAATTTCCCGAATAGAGATCGGTTTCCAGATTGCGCGGCAGGCAGATGACGGCATGCGCGCGGTCTTCGTAAAAGAAATTTTTGGGATCGACGGGCGCGTCGGTGACGGCGATGACTTTCATGTAGGGCGAGGCGTCGATTTTGTCCGTGAGTTCGCGGCTGTAACGGGTGTGGTCGAGATCGATGACGGCGACGGGCGCGTCTTTGGCGAAATTGTTTCCGAAAAGGACGGTGAAAAAGACGGAGATGACGAGCACGACTATGACGGACACTTTTTCGTAGGGCATGCCCATGCCGGAAAAAAGAATTTGGAATTCATCTTTGAGGGAGCGCATCGGTATTCACCTCGACGGTCATGCCGGGAATGACGGATTTCGCCTTTTCGGCATCGATACGGACTTGGAAGGCGGTGAGATCGGCCTGGCCGTTTTCGCGCGACATTTTGTAATCGGCGAAACCGGGGGCGCGGGCGATGAGGCGGACGGTGCCGCGGACGGTCTCTCCGTTGGCGACGGCGCGGCCTTCGACGGCATCGCCTTCGGTAAGGCCGCGGAGCTGATCTTCGGAAAGATAAATGTCGTAGTAGAGGCGATCGCTTTCGAGCAAAATGACGGGCGTATTCGGGGAAACCATTTCTCCTTCTTTGGCAATCACGGAGAGAATTTTTCCGTCTTCGGGGGCGCGGAGGGTGAGGCGGCTCTTGCTGACTTCGAGTTCTTTCAGCGTGATTTCGAGCTGTTTCTTTTGCTGGCGGAGGGATTCCAGGTCGTGTTCCTGATTTTTGATTTCGCGCCGCGCATTTTCGACGGAGGGAAGCGCGATGGATTCCGTGTCGCCGGTGTCGGGCGCGCCGCCCAAAAGTTTCCCCAAAAGTTCTTGCTGCATGGAAAGCGAGGCGCGGGCGGTCTCGTAATCGGTGCGTGCGATGTCGAGTTCGCGGCGGGAAATGGCGCCGACGGCGGCGAGCTCGGTCATGCGGTCGTAATTGAGCTTTTGGTAATCGAAACTGGCGCGGGCGGCATCGACGGAGGCGCGCTGCTGATCGATGGCGCGGAATGTTTCCACTTCGGTCGTGTCCGTCTTGTCGAAGCCGATGCGAATGCTGCCGTCCGTCGCGGCGATGGTGGCTTCCATTTGGCGGATTTGCGCCTTCGTTTTTTCGATGGAAAGGTCGATGTCCGTGCTGTCCAGCACCATGAGGACGTCGCCTTTTTTCACGTGGTCGCCCTCTTTCACGGCTTCGCGAAGGAGCCGCCCGCCGACGGAATCAAAGGACGCTTTCACCTGCTCAGCAGTCAGAATGCCGTCTTTGCGTTCGCGGCCGAGCACGAGCGCGTCGTTTCCCGTATAGAAAAAAGCGGCGGCGCAGAGAAGAAGAAACAGAACCAGCATCGCGCCGATGCGGACGGGCTTTCGCGAGAAGTCCAGAGGACCATGTTGCCGGATGCGGGTGGCAGCGGTGGCTGCGTTTGAAAGATTGATTTTCATAAAAAAAACTCCTAAAAAAAGCCGCCTCCCATGCCATTTTAAGCATGAGGAAGCGGTTCCCACAAAAAAGCTCTCCCGTCACGAATCCTTCTGAGTGATTCCGGTTCCGGGAGAGCCACAGACCGAGTATGAAATTGAAACTCTATGGGAATTATACCGTTTTATGGCGATTTTTGTCAAGGGAGGAGAGATTTGACGTGAGATTTTTCTTTCACATCGAGATGGAGACATCAGACGGTCAGACATCAGACATCAGATCGAAAGCGGAGATTTTTATATGGGGCTTTGCCCCGCGATGGGAAGATGGATTACGCTTGTCATAAAAGCGCGTCACGGTCTGACGTCTGATCGTCTGATGTCTGACGTCTTCATTTTGCCTGCCGCAAAAGTGAAGCAAAATCAAGCTGTGCTTCTCATCCCTGTCAGCAATCGGCATTACGCTCAAAGGCCACAAAAGCCAAACATGAAGTAAGCCGCGCCTCTCATCTCTCATTCTTTGTGTTATAATAGGTAAAAATATACGGCAATTTTGATTTCGACGAGGGATTCGATATGCTGCAGCAGTTGCAAGGACTTTTGATGACGATGCGGCTTTGGGATATTTTGGATATCCTGGTGGTCGCATTTTTTTTGTATCGCATTTATTTATTGATTCGAAATACGCGGGCGACGGCACTCGTGAAAGGGCTGCTTCTCTTGGGGGCGCTCACTTTGGTGACGGGCTGGCTTCGATTGCATGCGCTTGCTTGGATTTTGGATAAATTGATGGCGGTCTTGATTGTCGCGCTGCCGATTGTGTTTCAGCCGGAGCTTCGCCGGGCGCTGGAGCAAATCGGGCGCGGAAAATTTATCCGGCCAAGCGCGATGGTGGAGGAAGCGGATCGCGGCGAGGTGATTGACGCGGTGTGCGAGACGGCGGCGGATTTTGCGAAGCGTCACGTGGGCGCGCTCATCGTCTTCGAGCGGTCGACGGGATTGGACGATTATATCGATACGGGCATTCGCATCGACGGCATCGTTTCGCGTGAAATTTTGGGAAATATTTTTATTGTGAATACGCCGCTGCATGACGGGGCGGTGATCATCCGAGACAATCGAATCATGGCGGCGGGTTGCCTCTTGCCGCTCACAAAGGATCGGTCGCTCTCTTCCGAGATGGGGACGCGGCATCGCGCGGCAATTGGGATGAGCGAAGTGGCCGATTGCGTGGTCGTCGTCGTGAGTGAGGAAACGGGTACGATTTCCTATGCGTACGATGGGCATATTTACCGGCACATGGATGAAGAATCGCTTCGCAATCGGTTGCGGTCGTTTCTTCTTTTGGATGAAGGACGCGGCGGCGCGGTCGGCGGCATGATTCGGAAATGGAGGGGCGGCAAAGAAAATGAATAAAAAGAAATTGCACGCGCTGTTTCCTCAAATCATCTGTCTCATCGTGGCGATGGGTTTCTGGCTCTTTGTCATGAACGAGCAAAATCCCATCATGACGGGGACGTACACGGTGCCGGTCGCGGTGCGAAATTTGGATCGCTCGTTGGTCGCGCTCAATATCCCGGAAACGGTTTCCGTCGAGGTGACGATGAATCGCAATTCGCTGATGCAGCTGCGGACGGACAATATCAAAGCGTATGTGGACGCGGAGGGAATGGCGGCCGGCGAATATCCGAATACGCGGATTTACGCGACGCTTCCGGGCGATGGGCAGACGTCGGTGACGCCGCTTTTCTGCGATATGAGGCTGGATACGTATGCGGCGACGACGATGCCGATCACGGTGAATTTCTATGGAAGTACGGCTGACGGCTACACGGCCAAACCGGCGGTGGTGACGCCGCAGACGCTGACGATCACGGGGAGCCAGGAGGCCATTTCGCGGGCGGATCGAGCGGTTGTTTCCGTGAATATGACAGGGAAAACGAAGAGTTTCTCGGAATATGATTCCATCACGGTGGTGGACAGTGAAGGAAATACGATTTCCGGGATTGAAATCATGCCGACGCAGGCAAAAATCACGGTGACGATTGAGGAGAAATCGGAAACGGCGAATGTGAATCTGACGGCCAAAGTGAAAGGCACGCCGGCGGAGGGTCACAGCGTGAGTATGGTTTCGATTCAGCCGGTGTACGTGACGGTGACGGGGCCGCAGAGCCAAATCGGAAAATTGAAATCGATTGATTTGGGAGAGGTCGATGTGACGGGGGCAACGGACGATGTGACGGCGCGTCTTTCGGTCCCGCTTCCGGAAGGGGTGACGGCTATTCCGCAAGAGGTGGATGTGACGATTGTGATTGACAAAGAAAATTTGCGGACGTGAAAGGGGAAATTGAGAGGCGTGGCTTGATTTGTTCTTCGCGTTGGCGGCGTTTTGTGCGCAAGGCTTTCTGCTGATAGAGATGAGGGAAGAGAGGCGCGGCTTTTTTGCGCTTGGCTTTGGCGGCAGACGCGAGATAGTGCACAGTGCACAGTACACAGTGCACAGGGTGGCGTGTGTGGCTGTTTTGTCAGGCGGGATGAAGACGTCAGACATCAGACAATCAGACGTCAGAGCGTGATGAAATTTTGTGACAGGCGCGAGATAGCTTTTAGCCGTGAGGAGAAAACGGTGTCGCAAAAGGAGCCGGGAGCTATGAGCTTTGAGCTTGGAGCCAAAAGCGGTGTCGCCTGCGGCGATTTTTATAAAAATCCGCGCGAAGCGCGTACCTGAATTGCTAACTGCTAATTGCTAATTGCTAACTATTTTGGCAGTGATGTTGCACTATGGAAAACAGAAAAAATGGAGGTTTGTTTATATGCTTCGTTTGTTTGGCACGGATGGCGTGCGGGGAGTTGCGAATCGGACTTTGATGCCGGAGCTGGCGTTTCAGATGGGACGCGCGGCGGGGGCGTATTTCGGGAAGAGCGGGGAGCGGCCCCGTTTCCTGATTGGGCGCGATACGCGGATTTCGGGCCCGATGCTGGAGGCAGCGTTGGCAGCGGGACTTTGCGCCGCCGGGGTGGACGTGGATATTTTGGGTGTTATCCCGACGCCGGGGGTCGCGTATCTGACGAAGAAACACGGGTATGATGCCGGCGTGGTGATTTCCGCCTCGCACAATCCGTTTCCGGATAACGGGATTAAATTTTTTAATGCAAAAGGGCACAAACTTTCGGATGCCGCGGAAGAGGAAATTGAGGAACTCTTGCAGAAGGGCGATGAAGGGATGCCGCGGCCGATTGCCGAAAACATCGGCAGGATTCGGAATGTGGCGGCGCTTTCCTCGGAGTATCGCGATTTTGTCCTGTCGAATGTTTCCGGTGATTTTTCCGGCATGACGATTGTGACGGACTCGGCGAATGGGGCGACAAGCACGTTTCTTCCGGATATTTTGGCGCGGCTCGGCGCGACGGTCATCGCGACGGCGTGTGAGCCGGACGGCGTGAATATCAATGCGGATTGCGGCTCGACGCATATCGAACATTTGGCAAAGAAGGTGGTCGCCTGCGGCGCGGATTGCGGGATTGCCAATGACGGCGACGCGGACCGCTGCCTTTTCGTCGACGAGACGGGGCGCGTGGTCGACGGGGATCATCTGATGCTCATCAATGCACTCGTGATGAAAGAGGAGGGGCGCCTCGCTTCTGATACGGTCGTCGGGACGGTCATGAGCAATTTGGGATTTTCGCGCGCGCTTGCGGAGCACGGTTTGCAGACTGTCGCGACGAAGGTCGGGGATCGGTATGTATTGGAGGAAATGCTTGCGCACGGGTATTCGATCGGCGGCGAGCAGTCCGGGCATATTATTTTCAGTGAATTCAATACGACGGGCGATGGTCAAATCACGGCGGTGCAGACGCTCGCGGCTTTGAAGAAATCGGGCGGGAAACTGTCGCAGCTGGCGGATCTCATGAAAGATTATCCGCAAATTTTGGAAAATGTCCGCGTGTACAGCAAGACGGGCTGGGAGGAAAATCCGGAAATCACGGAAGCGATTCGTGCCGGGGAGGAAGAGCTCGGGGCAAACGGTCGCATTTTGGTGCGTGCCTCGGGGACGGAGCCGTTGATTCGCGTGATGGCGGAAGGGCCGGACACGGAGCAATTGTCGCGGATTGTGAGTGATATCGTGCAAGTGATTCGGCAGGAAATCGGAGAAGAGGGGTAAAATAGAGTGCACAGTGCATAGTACACAGTGCACAGTTGGTGTGTTTGGATGATTTGTCAGGCGGGCGTTCTCCGTTGACCGTGAACCGTGGACCGGGCATGAGGAGCTTGCTTTTCATGAATCGTGAGAAGCGGTAAACGGTAAACGGCAAACGGATAACGGCTGTTTTGTCAGGCGGGATTGAGACGTCAGACGATCAGACGTCAGACGTCAGATATTGTTTGGCTTTTTCGTCAGGCGCGAGATAGCTGTTAGATGAAGCTTGGCGGGTGCTTGGCTTTTGTGGCGATAGAATAAAGATGGCAGACACGGACGACGGCAGGGGGAAATCTTATGCTTTTGGCGGGAGCGGCTTTGGGCCGCTTTTTTGTTGTAAAATTTTGGTTCTGAAAACGCGGAAGATGTTTTTATTTTATTCTTGGCATTTTATTTATGTGATTGCGTTTTTAGAACAAGAATCTAAATAAAATTTATTTTTAGAAGTCACGACAGATGTGAAGCCACCGTTAATAAAAAATAGTTCATGTTTCTGAAAATATTTATTTATCATATAAATAATTTTGCACCGAAATAGAAACGTAACTTTACTTCCAGTAATAAAAAAATTTATGAGCGCTTATAAAAAAATTATTTGACAGGTTTCCAAATCGGAGTATAATAGGGGACGTCAAAGGGAAAATGTTGTTTTCAAGGAGGTACAAAGATGGTTATCGGGAAAATGCTTTGGAAACTTCTTTACAAATATTTCTGATATTTCCGCTACATTTACGAAGCGAAGTCGTTTGAACGGGAGGACAGCATGGTCGTCGGGAAAATGCTCTGGAAGCTTCTCTACAAATATTTCTGAGAAGAACGGCGAGTCGTCGCAAGTAAAATAGATTCATCATCCATCGAAATGAAAGTTTCGGCGGATGATGAATCTATTTTTTTGCGCGCGGGCAGCGTGATATAATAATGAAAATTTGAAATTGCGAGAAAGGGGAAAGTGCGAATGTTGTCATTTGCGGTGACGGAGGCGGAGGCCGGAGCGCGCGTGGATCGGTTCGCGGAAAAATGCCGGCCGGATTTGTCCCGCGCCGTGATTGCCAAGGGCATTCGCACGAAGCGGATCAAGCGAAACGGAAAACGGACGGAGGGAAGCGAGCGGCTTTCGGCTGGCGACGTGGTGTCAATTTATTTGGCAGACGCGGCGCCGCGGGAGGAAACGGTGAGCTCCGTTCACGTCGTTTATGAAGACGTGCGGATTCTGATTGTCGAAAAAGAAGCGGGGATTCTTTGCGAAGATTTGGATCATCCGGAGGCGGACACGCTGACGACGCGCGTCAATGCGATGCGGAAAGCGGCGGGCGAGACGCCCTGTTTCCTCTGTCATCGTTTGGATTTCCATACGAGCGGGCTCGTGCTCTTTGCCAAGGACGCGGAGACGCTGTCACTTTTGGAAGACGCGATTCGAGAGCATCGCATCGTGAAGCGGTATCTGGCGGTCGCGCTCGGTCATGTCACGCCGCGGGAGGCGACGCTGTCGCATCAGCTTTTCAAGGACGCGAAAAAGGGACGGGTCTATGTGTCGGAAACGCCGGTGAAAGGCTCGAAGACGGCGATCTTGCATTATCGCGTGCTGGAGGTGCGCGGCGATTTGTCGCTGGTGGAGTGCGAGCTCGTGACGGGACGCACGCACCAAATTCGCGCGCAGATGGCCGCGGTGGGATTTCCGCTCTTGGGCGATGCAAAATACGGACGGAAACAGGAAAGTCGCGCGTACAAAGAGTCGCATCAGCTCCTTTGCGCGTACCAAATGATATTTGAAACGGATCCGGCCGGGCCTCTGGGAGATTTGGCCGGCAAGACAGTGACGCTTTCAAAAATTCCGTTTCGGGAAAAATATTTTGCAAAATAAAAGACTGTGAACAAAATGATTTTAATTTTTGTTCGCAGTTTTTTGGTTTGAAAGGGTTGAAAAGGCTTGAAAAGGCTTGAAAAGGCTTGTACTGTCATCAAGCCTTTTCAAGCTTTGACGCGAAGGCAAGATAGGGAAAGGCGCAAAAGTGCTCCGCCACCATCAAGCCTTTTCAAGCTTTGGCGACAAAGGCAAGATGAGGAAAGGGCGTGAAAGTGCTCCGCCACCATCAAACCTTTTCAAGCTTTATCTGTCCCTCACATCATATTTCTCCACGAAATGATCCGGGTTGTATTCCGTTTTGGCTTGGCGGAGGCCCGGGACGCCCATGTCTTCTTCGCGATTCACAAATTCCGTTTCCGCAAATTCGTGCGAGAGGAAATCGCGATTGATCGCTTGGTAGAGGCCGCGGATGTCCGGATTCGCTTTCTCGAAGAAAATGTGGGCGACGCGCTCGTTCAAAAGCGTCCCCGCCGTGAAAGCTTCCACTTTTCCGTAAATACGAATGACGGCGCCCTTCATGGACAGCGCTTCCCAATTCGCCAGCATTTGGGCGATGGCGCGCTCCTCCTCTTCGATATGTCCGCGGGCGGCGAACCATTCCGAGATGCCCTGCGCCGCTTCTTTTGTGTTTTCCTTCGTCACCGGCTCGTAAACATAATCGGAATATTGGCGCAAAAATCCGTTCAAGTGATTTTTTTTCATGCGAAACGCTTTTCCCGGCAGCGTCAGCAAATCTTGCGTCCGATACACATATTCCCAATTGTCGCGATCTGTCGTGAAATCGTAGCGCCCCGGATGCGCCGCTTCCATTTGCTCCTTCACCCACGGAGATGCCGATTTGATATGAAACGGGAGCCCCTCGGCGGAAAGTTCGGCGCGGACGGCGTCCAGCGCTTTTGAAAAATCGGCCCCTTCCTTGCAAAAGGGCGGCATAAAAAATGTATCCTTCCCGCTTCCCGCGCGAATAAAAAGCGTATCATTCTCCGCGGCCCAACGAGTCCCGTAAGCTTCCTGCCACAAAAACAGCGTCGCGAAAGAACAATCCGCTTGCTCGTAATGATGCTCTCCGAAAAATTCGTCGATAAAATCTCGATCCTCTATTTGAAACGGTTTGAAATCCATTCTGTTTTTGGTTCCTTTCCGGCGCTTTCATTTTGTCTGCTGCTTGATGGGCAATGGTTCTGCGCCGATTTCAAAATTTTCGATTTACTATTTTATTATTCTATCATATATGGCAAATCACGGGGCATTGATTTTGGAAACCGGCATGGCGGCCGAAGAAAATCCGGTTGTTCCCGGGCAATAAACAGAGTAAAAAAATATTTTGTCGCCCAAAACGAAAGGAAGCGATTTTTTCAGTGTGTGTATACGGGGGTTTCGATATTCGTTTTCTCTCTTTTTATTCACAAGGACATTTCACATCCGTCACCGATGGAACGAAGAATTTCAATGCCGAAAATTTTCGCTTGCAATCAAGATTTTTTTGAAAGAGAAGAAATTAATTTTCGAAATGTTATCAACAGTTACCCACAGAGTTCTGTGTACATTTCAAAAGTACAAGAGAAAAAGAACGGCATGAAATCCATATTGTCATCTGAATTTGCTTGAGTTGCGAATAAATCTGTGAGTACCTGTGAATAACTTCACGAAAAATGGATTCTCTTTCGCTGATGGCAAAGCGTTTTGATTTTCAAATTTCTTTTCCCGTACACCGGAAACGGACAAAATGAGAGGACGTAAAATTCGCACAAATAAGCGAAATATCGAGATTAAATCATAGGAAAAATCGAGACGGACGGCCTTTTTGGTTTCAGGAGGTGAGAAGAAGCTTTTTTGTTTCCCATTTACAAACAGGCAGCGGCTGTCTATAATAAAACCATGAAAAAGAAGGAGGCTCTGCCATGTATATGACGAGACAAAGGCGGGATTTGCTGTCATTTTTCAGCGCGCATCCGGACGAAAATTTCAGCGCGGCGGACATCGCCGAAGAGCTCAATCGGACGGCGCGTTTTCCGATCAGCATCAGTGCCGTCTATCGCAATATTCTTCTCCTGGAGAAGGAAGGGTATCTGGCTCGCTCGACCGGTGACAAACCGCGCGAAAGCAAATACCGCTATTTCTGTGCCAACAGGCTGCATCTCATTTGCGAAAAATGCGGAAACACGCGTCATCTGGATAAGGACATTGCCGAACGCCTGATTCGTTCGGCGGGGGAAGAGGACGGCTTTTCCATCGACGTGTCCAAGACGACCATCTGCGGCCTCTGCCAAGATTGTAAAGAAAAGAGCTAAAAGAGCTGAGAGCCTGGAGCTTGGAGCGGCGTGATGGACTTTTCTATCTCATGGAGATGCAGATGTCAGACATCAGATGATCAGACGTCAGACGGAAAGCGGTGTCGCTTCGCGACGATTTTTTTAAATGCCTTCGGCGCTTTTGGAAAAAGTTATCGATAAAAGGGATATTTGTGCACGGTTTTTTGTTTTTATCCTGAGGCAATTTTGCATCTGATACAAAAAGCGAAGCAAGATATCTGACGTCTGACGTCTGATCGTCTGATGTCTCGATGGCTATGTGCGTATAAAACAAAGCATATTATCATCTCTTAAAATAAAGGAGTCCTATGTACGAAGACACCACCATTGCGGCCATCGCGACGGCGCCGGGAGAGGGCGGTATCGGCATTCTCCGCATCAGCGGAAACGATGCCCTGGCTGTTGCCTCGCGCATTTTTTGCGCCCGAAATTTGAAAAATTTGCAAGACGCCAAGCCGCGGTTTCTGTATTACGGCCATGTGACGGACGGCGTGCGGGCTGTCGATGAAGGACTGGCCGTGTACATGCCCGCGCCGCATTCCTACACGGGAGAGGACGTCGTCGAATTGCAAATTCACGGCTCTTCCGCGGCGCTCTCCGAGACGCTGGCCCTCGCTTTTGCCGCCGGAGCGCTTCCCGCGGAGCCGGGGGCATTCACCGAGCGCGCGTTTCTGAATGGGCGCCTCGATCTCGCGCAAGCCGAAGCTGTCATGGACATCATCACCGCGAAAAATCGCACTGCCCTCCTGCAAGCCGAAAGCCATCTGACGGGCGCGCTGTCCCGTTACGTGAAAGACACGCGCCAAGCATTGTCCGACCTCATTTCCTCGCTCGAAGTCACCATCGATTATCCGGAAGAAGATTTGGAAGAGCCGACGAGAGAGGAAACGCTTGCGGCGCTCGCGAACATCGAGACATCACTGGCCGCGTTGCTGTCCCGCGCAAAAAATGGGCGCATCATTAAAGAAGGCCTGCGCGTTTCCATCGTCGGACGTCCGAACGCGGGGAAATCCAGTCTACTGAATGCCCTTTTGGCCGAAGAGCGCGCCATCGTGACTGAGCTTCCCGGCACCACACGTGACACGATAGAAGAAACGATTCGCGTCGGCGGTGCTTCGGTCATTCTCATGGACACCGCCGGTCTCCGCGAGACGGACAACCGCATCGAGCAAATGGGAATCGAGCGCGCGAAAAAATCCATGGAAACGGCGGATCTCATTCTGGCCGTTTTCGATGCATCGGCGCCGCTCACGGAAGAAGACCGTGCGCTTCTCGCGGCACTGTCCGGCAAAAAATCGTTGCTTCTTCTCAATAAATCCGACCTTCCCCGCGCCGTTTCCGAAAAAGAGTTGCGGGAGATCCTTCCCGACGCGCCCGTGCTCCCTCTTTCCGCGCAAACGGGCGAAGGAATCGCAGAATTGGAAACGGCCTTGCAAAAAGCGGCCGGTCTGCAGGATATCGACGACGGGCGCACTCTCCTTTTGACGAATTTGCGCCACGAAGACCTCGTGCGCCGCGCGCTGTCGGCGGTGACACGCGCCAAAGAAGCCGCCGAAAGGAAATTGTCCGCCGATTGCATCACTGTCGACCTCACGGAAGCCTACATGTTGCTGGGAGAAATCACGGGCGAAACCGTGGACGAAGACCTGCTTCACGCCATCTTCAGCCGTTTTTGCGTCGGGAAATAAAATCATTGGCCCTGTTTCATTTGCACGATGGTGGGAAAACGGGTACAATGAGACGGTAGGCATTTTTGACGGTCGCCCCAAGTGAGGCGATTTGTTTTGGTGTCCGTTATCCGTAATCCGTTAACCGTGCGTGAGTGACTTCGCTTGATATGAGATGAGAGGATCGGTAAACGGTAAACGGACGACGGAAAACGGTTTCCAATGAAAGGATTTTATGTTAAAAAGAACCCAACACACTTTGCAAGAGGCCGTTTCTTATTCGGGGAATGGGCTTCATTCCGGCCTTCCGGTCTGCATGACTTTGAGACCGGCGCCGGAAGATACCGGCATTGTTTTTTGTCGGACCGATTTGGCCGGGAAACCGACCGTCGCGGCGCATCCGGATTTTGTGACGGATACGAATCGCGCGACGACGCTCTCCTGCGGGGACGCGAAAGTTTTCACCGTCGAGCATGTTCTCTCCGCGCTTTACGCCATGGAAATCGATAATTGTCTGATTGAAATGGACAGCCCGGAACCTCCCGTCGCGGACGGCGGCGCGAAAACTTTTGTCGAAATGATTCAAAAAGCAGGAAGCGCCGCTCAGACAAAAGAGCGTGAGATTTTGACGCTTTCGCAATCCGTCGCCGTGTATGACGGACAAAAATTCATCGCGGCGCTTCCCTACGACGGCCTTCGCATCACCTATACATCCGTCAATCCGCATCCGATGCTCGGCACGCAAATGCGAGACATCGTCATTGACCCCGATTCGTATCAAAAAGAAATCGCGGCCGCGCGCACGATCGGTTTCACTTGGGAACTCGAAGCCATGCGAAAAATGGGACTCGGAAAAGGCGGCACGACGGAAAATGCCGTGGTCTATTCCGAGGACGGTTGCCTTTCGGAATTACATTGGCCGGATGAACTCGTCCGCCATAAAATTTTGGATATTTTGGGTGACATTTCTCTCGTGGGACCGCTCTCGGCCCATATCATCGCCGTGAACGGAAGCCACGCTTTGAACGGCGCCCTTTCCGAAAAATTGTTGCAAATAAAAAATAAATAGCAATCATTATTGTAAATTGTAATGAGGAGGACTCTCATGGAACTCGACGTCACAGAAATTATGGATATTTTGCCGCATCGCTACCCGTTTCTTCTGGTGGACAAAATCACGGAACTCGTCCCGATGGATTACGCGGTCGGCATCAAATGCGTCACAATGAACGAACCGCAATTCACCGGGCATTTTCCGGGGAAACCGATTATGCCGGGCGCGCTCATCTGTGAAGCGATGGCGCAAGTCGGCGGCGTCTGCTTGCAATATCCGGAAGAAAATCGCGGACTGATTCCAATGTTCACCGGGATGGACAAGGTTCGTTTCCGCTCGCCGGTCGTGCCCGGGGATGTCATGGTCATGCGCGCCAAGATTGAGCGTGTCCACGGCCGCATGGGACGCGTGCATTGCGAGAGCCATGTGGACGGCACGCTGAAAGCCAGCGCGGATTTCATGTTTTTCCTCATGGATCCCACGGAAGATTCCAAGAAAGAATAAGCAAAAGCAAGTAAATCAGTGAAATCGGAATGAATTTGCGAGCTTCTCGGAGATAAAAATTGTATTTTCCGGGAAACTCGCAAATTTTGCTGTTGATTTCCTGTGTTTCCTTTCGGAATATATAGTAAGCAATGTTTCAATCTCAAAAAATATCCACGGAAAGGTGAGAACAATGGAATTTTCAATCGTGAAAAATATGGATCCAGAAATCCATGCCACAGCCAGCGTCGATCCCACCGCCGTCATTCACAAAAATGTCGTCATCGGTCCGTTCGCGGTCATCGGCCCTCATTGTGAAATCGGCGAGGGCACGATCATCGGCGCCAATGCGGTCATCGCGAAAAATGTGCGCATGGGGAAAAACAATCACGTGTACCCCGGCGCCGTCATCGGCGAAGATCCCCAAGATTTGAAATACGAGGGCGAATACAGCAGCGTCGTGATCGGCGACGGCAATCAGCTTCGCGAATTTTGTACGATTCACCGCGCGACGGGCGAAAATTGCGAGACGCGCATCGGCTCGTACAATATGTTGCAAGCGTATACCCACATCGCGCACAATTGTTGTATCGGCAATCACATCGTCATTTCCGGTTATTCCGGCATCGCCGGGCACGGAATCATTGAGGACTACGCCGTCGTCGGCGCCATGTCGGGCATTCATCAATTTGTGAAGATTGGCGAAGGCGCCATGGTCGGCGGCATGTCGAAAATCGTGCAGGACATCTGTCCCTTCGTCATTGCGGACGGAAATCCGGCGCGCGTCGTGGGCTTGAACAGCGTCGGTATTTCTCGTCGTCAAATCAGCGCGGAAACGAAAAACGATCTCAAAAAAGCGTATCGTCTCATTTTCCGTTCCAATTTGAAACTCGTCGACGCCATCGCGGAAATGGAACAGGAACTCGCCGCGTCGGAAGAAATCGAGCACCTTCTCCGTTTCCTCCGGAATTGCGACAGAGGCCTTTGCCGGACGAGGGAGAGATAAAGAAACCGTTTTCCGTTTACCGTATCTCAATATTTTACAAACACTAAGAGGCTTGAAGAGGCTTGCTGATGGCAGCAAACACTACTTTTGAAGCCTTTTTTGTTTGCCTTTTTCGATAAAGCTTGAAAAGGCTTGATAATGAAGCATGCTATCAAGCCCTATCAAGCTTTATCAAGGGGCTGTGAAAATAAAGTAAAGTACAAAGATGTTTCTGTTGACTGAAACGGCTCTGTTTTCAACTTAATTTGTTACGGAATCGCAAAGCAATGCGCAAGGGGGCCCGCCTGTGCAAAATTCGCCGGTGCCGCGCCAATAAAAGTTAGCAGTGAGTAGTGAGCAGTTAGCAGTGCAGGTACGC
>CAVHDO010000017.1:0-18366 GCA_963634795.1 Oscillospiraceae bacterium | reverse complement strand
GCCTTCCTTTGGAGGAAGGTGCCCGAAGGGCGGATGATGGGTCGCCGAAGGCGCAATATAAAAATGTCGCGAAGCGACACCGCTAAAATCTGACGTCTGATGTCTGACCGTCTGACGTCTCAATCCTGCCTAACAAAACAGCCAAGCAAAAAAAGATTGCGAACAACAAATGATTCGCAATCTTTCCAAAAAATCCAATCGATTAATTCAAAAACGCGCTGACTTCCTGCCACTTCGCCGTTATTTGTTTCATCCGTTCGATCTCCGCTGCCGCTTCTTCTTGTTGCCGTGCCACTTGCGCCGGGCTGGTACCGCCGTAGGCGTTTCTGTTTCTGACGCAATTTTCGATATCGAGGGCTTCGTAAATGTCTTCCTCGAAGAGCGGGCTCATTTCTTGGAATTCGGCGAGCGTCAAATCGGTGAGAACTTTTTTCTGCTCGATGCACTGGGCGACGGCGCGACCCACGACGGCGTGCGCTTTGCGGAAGGGGAGGCCTTTTTTCGCGAGATAATCGGCCATATCCGTCGCGTTGGAGAAATCGGAGGCGAGGACGGCTCTTGTGTGATCGCCGCAGACGGTCATCGTCCTGAGCATCCCCGCGTAAATATCGAGCGCAAAGCCGAGGGTGTCAATCGCATCGAAGACGCCTTCTTTGTCTTCCTGCATATCTTTGTTGTACGCGAGCGGCAATCCCTTCATCGTCGTCAGAAGCGCCACGAGATGTCCGATGGTGCGACCCGTCTTGCCGCGAATGAGCTCGCAGATGTCCGGATTCTTTTTCTGCGGCATGATGGAGCTGCCCGTGCAATAGCCGTCGTCGAGCTCAATGAAATGAAATTCACTCGTGCTCCAGAGAATCAATTCTTCGGAAAGGCGCGACAAATGCACCATGCAAATCGAAGCGAACGACAGAAATTCCATAAGATAATCGCGATCCGAGACGGCGTCGAGACTGTTTCCGTAACATTTGGAAAAATGCAATTCCTTCGCCGTTTCCAAAGGATCTGTCGGATACGTCGTCCCGGCCAGCGCCGCCGCGCCCAGGGGCGAGATGTCCGCCATGGCGAAACAATCTTCAAGGCGCCGGAAATCGCGCGACAGCATCGCAAAATACGCGAGCATATGATGCGCGAAGAGCACCGGTTGCGCCCGCTGCAAATGCGTGTATCCCGGCAGAATCACATCGCCGTATTTTTGGGAAACGAAGAGGAGCGCTTCGCAGACCGCCGTGAGTTTTTCCGCGAGGAGGCCGATGTGGCGACGCACGTACATATGCGTGTCCACCGCCGTCTGATCGTTGCGGCTCCGCGCCGTGTGAAGCCGCGCGCCCGCGTCCCCGATGGCCTCCGTCAGCCGCTTTTCGATATTCATATGAATGTCTTCGAGCGCGACGGAAAAATCGAAATCGCCGGCGTCAATCCGTTTCCGTATCTCCGACAATCCCTCGGAAATCGCGCGAAAATCCTCCTCGGAAATAATTTTGTGCGCGCAAAGCATTTTCGCGTGCGCCAGCGAACCCGCAATGTCCTCGCGATACATCCGCCGGTCGAAAGAAATCGACGCATTGAAATCTTCCGTGGATTTTTCCTCCGCCTTGGAAAAGCGGCCGCCCCACATCGTTTCACTCATTTTTCGTTCTTTTCCTTCATCAGCGCGCGAATCGTGAGCGGGAGTCCGAAAAGATTGATGAAACCGCCCGCATCGGCCTGATTGTACACATCGTCCTCGCCGAAAGTGACAAATTCCTCATTGTAGAGCGAATACGGAGACTTCGCGCCGTGCGACATGATATTTCCTTTATACAGACGCAGCGTCACCTCGCCCGTCACCGTCTTCGACGTCTCATCCGCAAACGCCTGAAGCGCTTCGCGGAGCGGCGCAAACCACATCCCATCATAGACGAGCTCACTGTAACGAATCGCCGCCGATTCCTTGAAATGCAGCGTCGCGCGGTCGAGACACAAATATTCCAATTCGCGATGCGCGTAGAAAAGAATCGCCGCGCCCGGATTTTCGTACACGCCGCGGGACTTCATCCCCACGAGGCGATTTTCCACGATGTCGTCGATGCCAATCCCGTTCCGCGCGCCAATCGCATTCAGCGCTTCGATCATCTCCAGTCCGGACAGTTTCTTCCCATCCAGCGCGACCGGCACACCCTTTTCAAAAGACAAAGTGATGAGCTCCGGCTCGTCCTTCGCGTCCTCCGGGTCGCAGGTCACCAGAAACATATCCTTGTGCGGCGCGTTCGCCGGATTTTCCAAATCGTCACCCTCATGCGACAAATGCCAGATATTCCAATCCATGGAGTACGGATATTTCTGCGCCGCCTTCTCCTCGTCCGTCTGCTTTTCGTCGTACATCTGGATCGGCACGTGGTGCGCCGCCGCATATGCCATCGCATCCTCGCGGGACTTGATCGTCCACAGACGCCACGGCGCAATGATCGTCAAATGCGGATTCAAAGCCTTCACCGCCAGCTCGAAACGCACCTGATCGTTTCCCTTGCCCGTCGCGCCGTGAGAAACCGCATCCGCGCCGTATTCCTTGGCGACATCCACCAAAATTTTCCCAATCAGCGGCCGCGCAATCGACGTCCCGAGCAAATATTTCCCCTCGTAACGCCCGTCCGCCCGCAGCACCTGATACGCATATTCTTCGATAAATTCCTTCCGTGCGTCAATCGTCACCGCGACATCCGCGCCGGAATCGAGCGCCTTCTGATGAATCGCGTCGAAATCCTCCGGCTGACCCAGATTCACCGTGCACGCGATCACTTCGCAATCATAATTTTCCTTGAGCCACGGAATGATGCAGGACGTATCCAATCCGCCCGAATACGCCAAAACCACTTTCTTGACTTCCGCCATTTGATAAGCCGCCTTTCCTGACAAATCCACTCTCGGCCCGGTCGCCGATTTTTTTATAAAAGCATTTTGTTATTATACAGCAAAATGTATAAATCTTGCAAGCAAAAAAGGAAATTGATTTTCTTCCCGTCGCTGTTATCTCAAGTAAAGAAATAAAAGAAACGCGCTTTCTGAGAATCCGTTTCCATTGGGCACGATTGTATAAATTTACATAAGCCATGCATAAATCCACAACGCCATCTCCGCCCGTCAAAATTCCCTTGCCGGCCGCACTTGCTTTCCGTCTATTAAATGTAAATATACTTTATATCTTTGGATTTTATTATAAATTTCTTGCTATAAAATGGCAAATATTGTATAATTTCCTAAGTATGGCAAATTCTTGCCGAGTCCGATGGCGCGCGGATGAGAAACGAGCGCCGAGAATTTCAAAGAAAAGAGGAATCTGAATGAAAAAACGGACACAGACTCTCATCCTGGCGACCCTTCTGGCCGCTGCGGCGACTGGCGCACAGACTATTTATGCAGAGAGTACGGGGGGGGGTAATGCCTCCTATGACTACGAACTCGATCCCATTCTCGTCACGGCAAACCGCTACGAGAAAAACGATCTGGACATCGCGGCCAGCACCCAGACCTACACCGCCACAGAAATCGAGCAGACCGGCGCAGACAATATGTTCACCGCACTCCAGTATCTCGACGGCGTCGTCCAATCCGGCATGGGGCCGAACGGCGCTTCCGTTTCCTCCATGACGAGTAAACTTATGTTCCGCGGCGTGGAAAACGGAACTGTCGTCATGCTGAACGGCACCCCAATCAACTGGCGCAATCTGTATAATCTCGAAGGCATTCCCACCGCAGCTGTGGAAAGAGTCGAAGTCGTCCGCGGCGGCGCAGCCGTCATGCACGGTAGCCAAGCCACCGGCGGCGTCATCAATATCATCACAAAAAAAGTCCTGCCCAATCAGGTTCAAGTGGGCCTCGGCAACTACGGCCGTCAGGATTATAAAATTTCCGCCGGTACAGATAAGCTCTCTTTTGCCTACAATTACAACAAATGGGGCGAAATCGGCGTGGCTTCCGACTACGCGACCTCTTTCACATCGACCAGTAGCACTAAAGTGCCGGCCCATATGCAACAAAACTTCTTGGGATCGGAAAAAAATGATTTCCTGCTGACCTATCGATTCAATGACAAGATCGACCTCCTTTATAATCATAATCAATCCATCGTCAACTGGTCCTACCGCTATGCCGACATCACCAAAGACGGATACACCGACATGAATGGCAAAGCGCGTTACGACCGTACTTACACCCGTGACAAAGATTTCATCCAACTCAATTTCAAAGATTTGGCCGGCCTATCCGGGCATGTCTTCTTTAATCAAAACAAATTGAAATCGAAAGAAACAGATTATTACGACAAATACGGAACAAAAAACGACCCCATCGTATACGGCGCATCAGAAGAAACCAACCGTACCTATGGCTTCGACGCCCAAAAAATCTGGAACAAAAACAGCGCTCATACTTTCCTTTTCGGCGGCTCCCTCGTTCGAGAGACCATTTCCGACGAAGACAAGGATGAAGGACGAAATATAGCGGCTCTCTTTGCTTCTTGGGATGGAAAGCTGTCCAAAAAAGACAATCTCTCTGTCGGCCTCCGAGGCACTTGGACCTATGCCTCTACGCAAAATTTCCATAATATCAGCGCACAAACGCAATACTTGCACAAACTCAACGATACGCAAAGCATCTATGCCTCCGTCGGCCAATCCTTCGTCCTGCCGACACTCTCACAAATGTATTCCGGTTCCGGTATCACAAGCACCACTCTGATTATCGGCGATCCGACCCTTGAACCGCAAAAAGGCACGCATTACGAACTCGGCTGGAAAATGGAAACAGAAAACCGGCAATACAAAATTGCCTTCTTCTCCGAGCGCATTAAAGACAATATTTCTTTCTCTAAAATCACAACTGGAAGGCTCACAGGTCATTGGTATGCCGTCAATGAAGATTTCCGAAACCAAGGCGTCGAGCTCTCCGTCCGCGGCAAACAAAGAAACGGATTCTCTTGGCATGCCGGCCTCACTTGGCAGGATCCGGAATCCAAACAAACATCGAAAAAAACAACCGCCAAAACTTACTGGGATCGTTCGCTCGGCCGCTTCCTTCTGAATGGCGGCGTCGCTTACGAAAAAGGAAAATGGTCCACGGCACTCAATTTCACCTACCTCGCCGATCGCGTCATGAGCCCGACCTCGTCGCACTCCTATGACCAGAAACCGTATCTCGTGACCACCTTCAGCGCGAAGTACTCGCCGAATGCGGAAAGCGATGTCCTGCTGACGATTGACAATGTCCTCGATCGCCAGGACGTCACGAGTCACACCTCGAGCGATTACTACTCGACGCCTTTCAATTATCTCCTCTCCTATCGGTATAAATTCTGATAGCAAGCATACAAAAGGAGCTGTGATTTTTTCACAGCTCCTTTTTGTATGCTTTGAAGGCAGTGCACAGTGCACTGTGCAGAGATTGGCGCGCTTGGCTTTTTTGTCAGACAAGATTGAGACATCAGATATCAGATATCAGACGTCAGACGGTGATGTGCTTTTTCGTCAGGCGCGAGATAGTCATTGGCTGTTAGCTGTTAGCTATTAGACGACACTTTATGAATGCTTGGCTGTTTCCTCAGACAAAATTGAAACATTAGCATTCTTCATTCTGGTTCCTTATTCCTTACTCCGGAATCAATAGGAATCGGATTGGTAAATATGTCGCGCCGGCAGGAATGAAACGGATAAATAAATCACGCCCGGCTTCCCATGTCCCAGCTTCCAGCAAATCATCCGCCGTATCTTGTCCGAAGCGCAGTCCTTTTTTCGTCGTTTCCGTCCGATAAAATTTCAAAAACTTTTCGTCTTGCCCAATGCGGAAACTTCCGACATAGACCCCGCCCTGCGGATTGATATACAGTTTGAACCGGCCTTCCCCTTCCGTCTTCACGCGGAGATGATACGCGATGCCGTAATCGCCGAAATTTTCTCGCGCTTTCTTGTCAATTTCGTCATAACCCATCTGGAACTGCAGCCCGTCTCCGATCACAATCGCCGCCGCGCCTTGAGACGGATTCCAAGGACCCGACTCCCACCAAAGTTCGGACGGAAATGTCCCGCGAAGCCCGTGCGAATCCGCCGGCAAGTACGGCGCTATTTGTAATGATCTGGCCATCCACACATCCGTTTCCTTCGGAAGCAACGCCGTTCCCATCGTGATCGGCTTTTTCGTCTCGACTTCCACGATGCCGCTCACCAAATCGTCAGGCCGGATGCCGTCTTGATTCTCCTCGAAAATCACGACGCGCTCCCCCGCCGGAAGTTGCACCGTCTTCGGCGCCCCGGTGATGCTCGTCATTTCCCGAAATGAAAGCGTCCGCCCCGTGGAAATATAATCTCGGCTCGGATTGCCGCGAACCGTCCGCGTGACGGAGATTTCCTGCGGCTTTTTCGATTGCGCATACACGACGAGACGCGCCGGTTTCCCCGTCTCATTCACATGGTAATAATACACGCGCCCCGCGCCCTTGGCCACCGTCCCCTCGGCCAAGATCCCGTGCGCGGACGCATACTCGGGCGAATCCGAAAAAATCAGCGTCCCCGCCCGATCCACCGCCAAAATCGGCAGCACCGTGAATTCCGTTTCCAAAGGCGACGCCGCCAAAGCGCAAAATCCCGAAGAAACCAAAAATGAAAATACAATCCCCGCCGCTTTTCCCGCCAACGATTTCATGAAGCCTCCTCCAAGCCGTCACAAAAAGTTTTATCGCATCAACGCCAAAATCGATTCCTCGTCCCACAATTCATTGGGAAATATGGAAATATCATCTTTATGCTTTCGTATAATCCGCCGCGGCGTTGACGTATTGTCATACACATGCAAAATATCGCAAATTTCCAGTAGCCTCTTTATGTTCTTCAGCGATTTGTAGTAGCGCGAAATAATTTTATCCTCCGGTACGGCATGGCCTCCCTGCGCCACTCTGGTATAAACTCTCCCCACATTGATACGCGGGCTAGTCGTTAAAACAAATACACATTTAATGAAATATCCGCTATCTTTTGCTTTCTCCAATATTTGCATTTTGTATTCCGAAGACAAGACTGTCTCGAATGAAAAATCTCTTTTTTCACTGATTGCCGCATATCTTCTTTCATCAACCATCCGTGTCGCCGTGACATTATCAATTCCTGCGGACGCGACAATGTCATCTGCATTCGTATACTCGCCGACAATCTCAAAATATCCGGTCACCGTACTTTTGCCAGATCCATTAGGGCCGGCAAAAATCAAAACCATCGGCTTCTTAGTCGACATATTCTTTTCTCCCATCGGCATATTCCAAATACGCGCGGCCGGACTCGGAATCATAGCGACAAATTGGTTTTTTACAGACCTTGGCTTTTTCAATCGCCGCACACACGGCGGCTGTCGCCCGTCGATCCATTTCCGCATCCCGCTCGCTGATATTGGCTTGTACTGCCGACGCATCCTCCGAAGGAATAATCTTGACCGTTCTTCCTCCGACCTGAACCGTATTTTCCATCATTTGATTTCCTCCTTTTTCCATTCTTCCCGCGCCTTTACAAATGCTTGCGCCATCGGAACGGTGCGACCGGCTTTGGCATCCGCGTCCCCTTTTCCCAATTCCGCATGGAGCTCCGTCACCGTCATGCGATGAATGTCCGGCGGATGCTCCGGCAATTTGACCGGGAAGGGCAATCCGTTTTGCAAGACGATTTGTTTGTAAAAAAGAGTGATCGCGTTCGATGCGGGAATCCCGAGCGCAGACAAAATACTTTCGGCTCGTTCTTTCAAATCCGGCTCGATTCGTGCATATAAATTGGCTGATTTCGCCATCACAAAGCCTCCTTCCCGACAAAATTCTTTTGTTTTCATTATATGCAAATGCAAGGACAAACGCAATACAATTTGTCAATGATATTAGGGCGCTCTGTTTTAAAATCAGAAAAATCGCGCGGAGCACGCACTGCGCAAGCCTTCCTTTGTAGACAACCTTCCAGTGGACGGTTGTCAATGGCGCGAAGCGCCGGATGATGGGTCGCCGAAGGCGTAATATAAAAATCGTCGCGGAGCGACACCTCTAAAATCTGACGTCCGATGTCTGACCGTCTGACGTCTCCATCTCGCCTGACGTAAAAAGCCGAGGACCCCAACCTGTGTACTGTGCACTGTGCACTGTGCACTTTCTCATCGCCGTCTCCATCCTGCCTGCAAAAAAAGTAAACACAAAACAAGCTGAGCCTCTCTTCCCTCATACAAAAAGCACTCCCAAAGAAGTGCTTTGTCCGTTTTCTATTAACTATAATAATAAACCTATTGTTTTCGGGGGGGGGGGGGATAATGGATAGACCTTGACTGTAAGGGAATTGATGTATTCATCTGGATCGTCGACAGCCCAGTAGCTCACGATTGGGAAAAGGAAGACGTCGCCGTCCGGCTTAAAGGAATTGCGTTTCATGAATGCGTTCAATTCTTCGTAGGCATCGCGGCAACGGAAAAAATACGATCCCTTGAGAAAAATGGTGCAATAGAGTCCCGCCTCGCGGATATAATTCGCCGCCTTGGCATTATTTGCTTTCGTGACAACGGCCGAGGCGTGACTAAATTCTTGCGAAAAGAAATCTTCTTTGGAAATCACCCAGCCCGTCGGGCGATCTTTGCAAAACGAATCGGCAAACGCCTCCTGCACATGCTTGGCTCGCACGGCAATCGTTTTCATCCCGCCGCGTTCCTCTAGCGGAATCGGCGTCAGATACATGGCGCATTCCGGGAAACTCTGGAGCAACACCCGATCAAGCGGAAGCGACTGCGCCCGAGACGCCCGCGAGCGATACTTGTCGATGGCGCGCATGACCGCACTGATCTCCTCGATCTCTTTCCGACACGCCGCCTCTTTCTTGTCGAGTAGCTCAATCAAAGTTTCCTTTGAGCGATGATCCAAGAATTTCTTGATATCAGCGACGGGGATATCCATCCGACGCAAAAAGAGAATGATCTCCAGCGTCAGATATTGGGACGTCGAATAGTAACGATAGCCATTTGGCGCGACAAATTCCGGCCTCAGGACTCCCATCTTGTCGTAGTAGAACATCGTCTGCTTCGGCAAATTAAAAAGCTTGGCGAGCTCGCCGGACGTGTAATAATCTTTCGTTTTCATACACTCCTGACAAAGAAACGGAAACCAAATCGGGCTGGCTTCCGCTTCGTGCGCATTTTCACGTGACCGCTTCCCACGTCTCATTCCCGTGAGCGCCCAAAGATTTTCATGCGGCCGTTCTTATGCGATTGGCAGATACCAAAATAAGGTTTTTCTTAATCATGCATTGGTTTTAATTATAACACATTTTCTCATAAAATGACTCTTTTTTATTTTTCGGAGAAGAAAAGTTTCATTTCAGAAAAAAGTTTTGTTTCTTAGCTAAAAATTAAATTTCAGGTCGTTTTAGGCCTTGACCGTATGATTATCGTACAGTTTATGATACGCGACGATGGCACGAAAACATAAAATTTTATCCAATTATTTTTTCGAGAAGGAGGATTTTTTATGAGCAGAGGGAGAAAGAAACAGGTATGGGGCGCTGTCTTGGCGCTGACGTGCGGGCTCAGTGCCGGCGTGACGATGGTGCAAGCCGCGGAAGAGCCCACGGAGGTCGCCGCTTTGGAAGGCATCACCGTCGAGGCGAAACGTCCGGATTGGGAATCGAAATTGTCGCCGGGTTCGGTGAATATTATCCGTCCCGAAGATTTCAAGGGCGAACAAAAAACGCTTCCGGATATGTTGCTCACCGTCCCGGGCGTGCACGTGCGCGAAGTGAACGGCAAGGGGCAATACACGACCGTCACCATCCGCGGCTCCACGGCGGCGCAGGTCGGGGTCTTCGTCGACGGCGTCCTGATGAATTTGGGCGGCGATACGGCCGTCGATCTGTCCACGATCCCCATCACGAATGTGGAGCGCATCGAAGTCTATCGCGGTTATGTCCCAAGCCGTTTCGGCGGGACCTTCATGGGCGGCGTCATCAATATCGTCACGAAGAAACCGCAGGGCACCCGCGGCTATGCGGAGCTCGGCAAAAGTTCCTACGGCGGAAAGAAAGCGTCAGCCGAAGTCAATCTTCCCGTCGGTAGCGGCACCTTACTATTCGGCACGAATTACGAATCCTCCAAGGGCGATTTCGCGTATGAAAATTATGCGGCCGAGCGCTATATCAAGTTTGCGGAGCAGCAAATCCAAGCGAAACAAACTGAGATTACCGATTTCAACATGAAATGGATTGGCTATATCACGAATCCGAAAGATAACTATGGTCAATCTTTGGAGCCCTATGTCGATCTCTCGGAGGAGCAAATCGATTATTACAAAAACAATGAAAGTGAATGGGTCAGCTATGTGAAAAAAGAAGGCGAAGGCGGTCTCGTGAGCGACACGCAAACAAAATGGGAAGGAAAAGCCGAAGACCAAATAAACGTATTTGTAAACAGTAAATTTCACGAGAACGGTTCTGCGGATCTCCTAGATTGTGTCCCGGAAGATCTCAAAGCCAAATACGTAAAAGCGAATGGCGACACATATGGTTGGGAGATTCTATTGTGCGATGACTGGAAAGAAACCGGATGGGGCCCTGATTATTTAGATGAGGAAACAAAGAACCAAATCAAGAACAAATACATCCAAAACCACTATCAATCGGTCATCGACGAAAAAGTTGATTTCGTCAAAAAAGCAGATCCGGATACAAGTGAGGAAACTGCCGGTTACATGGAAAGCATAAAAGAGGAAGAAGAGAAAAAGAAAGCGGCGGAACAGAAGAAACGCTGGCGCCGGTACAATGATTATGAAAAAACGAATACCATCCTCAAATGGCAGGACAAGCATTGGGTCGTGAAAGGCAGCTACGAGACGCTGGATCGCCATATGCCGGACAGCATCTGGCTGGGGGATGCCAATGCCGCCGGTGCCTACCCCGAATCCGATCTGCACGATTTGCTCTATTATGACAGCCGTCGGCAAAAGCAAAACAGCGCGAGTCTCTTGGTACAACGTCGCCAAGAAGTCGGCAAGCTCGAATGGGGCTGGATGCTCGATTACATGCACAAAAATTCGGAATACCGCGCCGAGAAAATCAATACGGCCTATCCGGACAGCGAATGGGATATGCAAAATACGCCGCTTCGCGAATGGAGCCAATACAAATCGAATAAATACACCTTCCAGATTGACGGGACTTACAAAGTGAATGACCGGCACATGCTCGACTTCCTGCTCAATATGTCCCGCGAATGCTTGGACATCGACGGTTCCAATATGCGAAAGATTATGTCCGGAACGGCCAGCGCGAACAACTTGGCCTCGCAAATCCGCAATCGCTACGAGCAGGAACTCTTCAATATCCAACTGCAGGATTCCATCACACTCGACAAAAAAGGATCCCTCATCCTGACGCCCGGTCTTCGCTACAACCAATCGAAAATCACTGGCTACAGTGACGGCGCCCGCTTCGAGGACGGATTTTTCACTTGGATTTCCCCGAAAGATTCTCAGACGAAAGGGAAATTCACTTGGCAACTGGCTCTCAAAAAAGTCTACAACGAAAATCTCACCTTGCGCATGACGGGCGGTACTTATTATCGTCTGCTCAATATGGCCGAAATCGCCGGTGACGGAGCGGGCATCCTGCCGGCGCCGATGAATCGAAACGGGGAAGGCGCCATGTTCCCCGTGCCGGAAGACGGCAAACAATTTGATTTCAGCGTCCTCTTGCATCGGAAATGGCTCGGCGCGCAGAATGCGACCACGCTTACCTATTTCTGGCGCGAATCGGACAATATGCTCCAGCTCGAGCGCGCAGGCAAAGATTATTGGTCCTATTTCAACGACAGCAAAGGTCGCGCCCACGGCTTCGAATTCCAGACGAGCTTCAAATGGAAAAAAGTGGATTTAGATCTGCAATTCACTTACACGAATGCATGGGCGGCCAGCCGGCACAAAGCGAATCGGACGGACTCTTACGGAGAAATCTGGCCGACCTATCAGCCGGAATGGGAAGGCAATGTCCGTCTCACCTACCGGCCGAGCCAGAAATGGGCCGTCTTCGCCGAAGGACATTACACGGATGAATATTTCACCTATTATTTGAAAGCGGCGACCGGCCAATCCCCATACCTGAATGGGAAACCGGTGCCCGCCCTGACCATAATGAATTTGGGCGTCAAATTCATGCCATCGAAATCTTGGCAGCTGACCCTCGGCTGCAACGACATCTTCGACGACGGGCCGAAACAAAAAATCTGGGTGAAGGATGCCTACTTCAAGACGGGCGATTCGTCCGGTTACATCAATCCGGAATACCCCATCCAAGGGCGGACGTACTACTTCACTGTGCGTTACTCCTTCTGATCTCCTCGGCACTCCGACACCGCTCGGAAATGCCATGTCTGTTTCTTGAAACCACATCAGTCAAGCAGGGATTCATCAATAGGAGGCTACGACATACAGAAACTGAAAGCAAGCAGAAATCCATGATCTTAGGGGCTGTGAAAAAAGATTTTCATTTTTTCGCAGCTCTTTTTATGTGAAATCATGCAGGGTGCTTCCCCATAGAACTCCTTGTAGCGAGACTAGCTTGGAGCTGGGAGCCAAGAGCTTGGAGCATACAAAGAGATGAAGACGTCAGACGGTCAAACATCAGACATCAGATTTTGGCGGTGTCGCTTCGCGACATTTTTATATGCGCCTTCGGCGTCCCATCATCCGACCCCTCCGGAGCCACTGACAACCATCCACTGGAAGATTGTCTCCAAAGGAAGGCTGAATTGGTGGCGGCCTCCGGCCGTATTTTATAAAAAACATCGCCGTCAGGCGATACCGCTTGATAGCTCCAGGCTCCAAGCTCCCGGCTATCTTGCGCCTGACACAAAAATACAGAATGCCACATCCTGTGCACTGTGCACTGTGCACTGTGTACTTTTCTGATCATCTGACGTCTCCATCCTACCTGCCGCAAAAGATAAGCACGAGTAAAGACGCGCCTCTCTTCCCTCTTCCCTATCAGTAGAAAGCTTTCATCTCAAACGCCGTAAAATCAAAACAAGAAAAAAGCCAAGCTTCTCTTCCCTTACAAAAAACACTCCCGAAGGAGTGCTTTCGTTTCTTGTTTCAGTACAATTTTGCCCCGGCGGGAATGTGGCGATCCACCATCAAGAGATGGAGTTTCTCCTCGCCTTCCTCTTCGTGAATGGCGGAGAGGAGCATGCCGCAGGAGTCGATGCCCATCATTTTGCGCGGCGGCAGATTGACGATGGCAATCAGGGTCTTGCCGACGAGTTCTTCCGGTTCGTAGAAGGCGTGAATGCCGGAGAGGATGATGCGGTCGGTGCCGGTGCCGTCGTCAAGTGTGAATTGCAGGAGTTTCTTGCTCTTCGGGACGGCTTCACAGGCTTTGACTTTCACGGCGCGGAAATCGGATTTGGAGAAGGTATCGAAATCAACGAAATCTTCGAAGAGCGGCTCGATTTTCACTTTGGAGAAATCAATCGGCGCGTCGTCTTCTTTCGTTTCCTTTATTTCCTCTTGCGGCGCGCTGTCCGGCGTAAATTCCGGTTTCATCGCCGGGAAGAGGAGGACGTCGCGGATGCTGGCCGAGTCGGTCATGAGCATGAAGAGGCGGTCAAGCCCGATGCCGAGTCCGCCCGTCGGCGGCATGCCGTATTCCAGCGCGAAAAGAAACGGTTCGTCAATCGGATGCGCTTCTTCGTCGCCGTGCTTGCGGCTTTCGAGTTGCATTTCAAAACGCGCCCGCTGATCGATGGGATCGTTCAATTCGGAGAACCCATTCGCGAGCTCGCGCCCGTAAATGTAAGATTCGAAACGAATCGTGTAGCGCGGGTCGGCGGGATCGGATTTTGAGAGCGGGGAGACATCTTTCGGGTGGCGCGTGATGTGCACGGGCTGAATCAAATGTTCTTCCACGTAGTCATCGAAACATTCGGCCATGATTTTCCCGATGCCGTCGTATTCATTGTATTGGACATTCAGACGGTCGGCGATGGCGCGCGCGTCCTTAATGTCTTGGCAGGCATCGAAGTCTTCGCCCGTGTATTTCTTCACAGCCTCGGCCATGGTGAGACGCGGCCACGGCGCTTTCACGTCGAGTTCCGTGTCTTCGTAGACAAATTTCGTCGTGCCGTACACCGCGAGCGCGCACGCTTCAACGATTTGCTCCGTCTGATCGATGACGTCTTCGATGTCGCCGTACGCCTGATAGGTCTCAATCGCGGTGAATTCCGGATTGTGACGCGTATCCATGCCTTCGTTTCTGAAGTTTCTCGTAATTTCGAAAATGCGCTCAAAGCCGCCGACCAAGAGGCGTTTCAAATAAAGTTCCGGCGCGATGCGAAGGTACATCGTCATGTCGAGCGCGTTGAAATGCGTCGTGAAAGGTTTTGCATTCGCCCCGCCGTACAGCGGCTGCAGCACGGGCGTTTCCACTTCGAGAAAACCGTGATCCGTGTACCATTTGCGAATGGCCGCCATCATTTTCGCGCGCTTCACGAAAGTCCCGCGCACTTCGGGATTCATGATGAGATCCAACGCGCGGTGACGGTAGCGCTGCTCTTTGTCCGTGAGGCCGTGCCATTTTTCCGGCAAGACGCGGAGCGATTTCGAGAGCATGGTGAAATGGGAAACGCGCAACGTGAGCTCGCCCGTATTCGTGACGAAAACGGTACCTTCCACGCCCAAAATGTCGCCGATGTCCACGAGTTTGAAGAGCGCCCAATCGGTCTCGGAGAGTTCGTCTTTGCGGAAATAGAGCTGCAAATCGCCTTCCTGGTCGCGCAACACGCAAAAAGCGGCCTTGCCCTGCCCGCGGCGAATCATGATGCGCCCGGCCAGCCGCACGACGGTATCCGAATCCGTCAGCATCTCCGCTTCTTTTTTGACGTCCGTCGTGTGATGCGTCACAGGGAAACGCGCGCCGTACGGATCGACGCCCAGCTCCCGGATTTTCGCAAGCTTTTCGCGGCGGATGATCATCTGGTCATTGAGTTTCTGCCACGGATTTTCTTCGTTTTTGATTTCTTCCGACATGATGTCCTCCGCGTCAATGAATGGCCAAGATTTTGTATTTCAAAATGCCGGCCGGCGCATTGACTTCCGCGATGTCACCCGCTTTGGCGCCGATGAGCGCGCGGCCGACCGGGGATTCATTGGAAATTTTCCCTTCAAAAGGATCCGCTTCCGAGCTGCCGACAATCGTCACTTCCTGCTCTTCGCCCGTTTCCAAATCTTTGATTTGCACACGCGAAGCCATCATGACATGATCGCTCTTGCCCGCTTCGATAATGACTGCGGTGCGGATTTTCGCTTCCAGCTCGAGGATTTTTCCTTCCGTGAAAGCCTGCTCGTTCTTTGCGTCGACGTATTCGGAATTTTCGGACAGGTCGCCCATCGCGATGGCTTCTTTCAAACGCTGCGCGACTTCGAGACGTTTCGTCCCTTTGAGGTAGGCCAAATCCTCCTTCATTTTGTCGAAATATTCTTGTGTGACGTAGGTCTGCTGCACTTCCGCCATGTTTCTCTCTCCTTCTTTACAATGTAAGGGCGCACAAAAACACGGCGCCCGCCGATATTATTGTTTATTATATAGAAACGCCGTTTTATTGTCAATTTTTCGCGGCAAAACTCTTTGTGTCCTCTGCGGTATTCTCACACAGAGGTCGAGACGTCAGACATCAGACAATCAGATGTCAGATTGCTGCTCATCTTTTTTGTTCAGGCGCAAGATAGCTTGGAGCTGCGAGCCGCGAGCCGGGAGCAAAAGCAGTGTCGCTTCGCGACATTTTTATATGCGCCTTCGGCGTCCCATCATCCGGCGCTTCGCGCCACCTTCCTCCAAAGGAAGGCTAAACTTGTGGCGGCCTCCGGCCGCATTTTATAAAAATCGCGCGGAGCGCGTACCTGAACTGCTAATTGCTAACTGCTAATTGCTAATTGCTAATTGCTAATTGCTAATTGCTAACTCTCTCCCGCCTGACGCAAAAAGTGCATCACCGTCTGATGTCTGATGTCTGACCGTCTGACGTTTCCATCCCGCCTGCCAAAAACGTTAAGCAATAATCAGCCGAGCTCCTCTTCTCTCTTCCCTCTTCCCTATCACCAAAAAATTTTCCATCTCAAACGCCACAAAATCCAAAAAAGAAACAGCCGCGCAACTACTAATTGCTAATTGCTAATTGCTCACTGCCAAATACGCCCGTTTCCTTCCATCCTCGTCCTCCCTAACATGCACGCCTTGGATTTCCGGAGTGAAGCCGGGAAAATTTTCGGCGAGTTCCGCCAGGCTTTGGAAATAGGAAACGGCTGTTTTCGTCCAGATTTCTCCGGGATAGACGCAGAGGACGCCGGGCGGATACGGGAGCGCACCTTCCAGTGCCACGCGCCCTTCCGCTTCCGCCACCGGGACGAGGACGCCTTCGCCACGCAGAAATGCCTCCCGCGCCGCTTTCGGATGCATCGCCACTTTCGGGCGATATTCTTTTTGAAACAATTTCTTTTGCAGTGACGACAAATCTCGTTCGCGGTCAAAATCGTGCAGCTCTTGACACAGTTTCCTCAATGTATATCCGTGATACCGCGCCTCATTCGCCGCGAACAGAGCCGAAAGCGCTTCGGCGAGCGGCGTTTCTTCGTCCAGCATCGTTTCGAAACGCACGAGCGCCGCCATGAGACGCTGCATTTTCTCTTCCGTTTCCGCCGGCGTCAGGAGAAACAGGATGTCGTGCCAATCGCTTTTTTCCGGAATGATTCCGTTCTCGCGCAGAAATTCCGCCAAGACCGCGCCGGGGATTCCAAAATTTTCGTATGCGCCCGTCGCGGCGTCGATGCCCTTCGTCGTGACGAGAAGTTTCATCGGATCAATGCGATATTGTCCCTCGTCATAACCGGAAAATCCGTGCCAATTCTCGACGGGAAACAGCGCCCAATACGCCGGATCTCGTGCAATGGTTTCCGTTTCCGCGTCTTCCCACTTTCGGCCGCGGACGACGGGCGGCACAAAAGGACGCATGTAGCGCAGCCGAGTCAACATTTCCTTTCGGACGGAAATCGCCTGCCGAAGCGCGTCTGCCCACAGCATTTCTCCCGCTTTTCCCTCGTGCATTTTCGCGTTCACCGCCAGCGCCGCGAAAAGTGGATAGCAAGGCGACGTGGACGCGTGCAGCATGAAAGCGTCGTTCACGCGGGCGTGCGGCACGTAGCGGCGGCTCCCCTTGCAATGCGCGTCTTTTTTGTGAATTTGCGATGTCTGCGAGAAACCGGCCTGCTGCTTGTGCACCGATTGCGTGACGAAAATGCCGGGATCTTCTGCCGAAAGCGAAAGGCGCAGCGGACTCCCGTCCCGCAAGAGCGGAAGAAACGCTTCGTAGCCGACCCACGCGGAATCGAAGAAAATATAATCGCAAAGCGGCCCGATTTTGCGGAGCACATACCGCGCGTCGTACAGGCAGCCGTCATACGTGCCGAGCTGAATCGCCGCCACCCGAATCGGCCGCGCCGCCCGTGCCTTTTCCGGATCGATTTTCGCAATCTCGCCGCGGATGAAAGTTTCCTCGAAACAAGCCGCCGGAATGCCGCCGATGGAGCCGTACGCATTGCGCGCCGTTTCCAAATACACCGGCGTCGCCCCGGCCAAGAGCAGCGCTCCCTGCGCCACCGATTTGTGATTGTTTCGGTCGAAAAGTACCAAATCGCCCGGCGTCAAAAGCGCCCCCGTGACGACTTTATTCGCCGCCGACGTCCCATTCAGCACGAAATACGTCTTATCCGCGCCGAAAACGCGCGCCGCATACCGCTGCGCCGAAAGCGCCGGCCCCTCATGAATCAGCAAATCCCCGAGCGCCACGTCCGCATTGCACAAATCCGTGCGGAACAAATTCGCGCCGAAAAATTCGTAAAACGCACGCCCCGCCGGATGTTTCCGATGAAACGCGCCGCCTTGATGTCCCGGACAATCAAATTGCGCATTCCCCCGCTCCGCATACGCCGAAAGCTCACGGAAAAAAGGAGGCAAGAGCGCCTCCTCATACGCGACCGCCGCCGCCTCCATCCGCTCTGCCAGCGCCGCCGTGCTCTCCCCCGCCTCGATCCGAATCACGGGAATCCCAAATGAAGAAACCGCCTCCGGCACCGCAAAATCCGCCGAAGCGACAACCGCGGCGACATCCGTAAAATCCGTTTCGGAAACAGAAACAATCTCTCTTCCTGAAATATCGGAAAAAAATTTTTGCACTTCGGGGGTAGTAGCGATTTTGAGTCGTTTCATGGGAGGGCCTTTCTTGAAAAAGAGATGAGAGGCATGGCTTGATTGCTGCATTTCTTTTGCGGCGTTTGTTGTGAAAGCTTTC
>CAVHDO010000016.1:0-18449 GCA_963634795.1 Oscillospiraceae bacterium | reverse complement strand
TTCCTTTTTCTAAGGAAGGTGGCCCGGAGGGCCGGAAGGTAAAATGCGCCGAAGGCGCATAATTTCTTACGAAAGCAGAGAATCGAATTGGGTCGGGGAGGTCATTCTTGCCTTATCGGAGACGGCATTCTCGTTTTGCCGAAGAGTCATTCGCATTCTGTACGTTACGGCTGAAATTGTGCCTCTGCGAGGCACTCTATCTTCCGGCGCTGCGCGCCACCTTCTTTCAAAAGAAGGCAAATATGTGGCGCCTTTCGGCGTATTTGTTTTATAAAAAATCGCGCGGAGCGCGCACTGCTTAGCCTTCCTTTTTCTAAGGAAGGTGGCCCGGAGGGCCGGAAGGTAAAATGCGCCGCAGGCGCATAATTTCTTGCGAAAGCAGAAAATCGAATTGGGCCGGGGAAGTCATTCTCGCTCCACCGGAGATGTCATTCCTGTGCCGGACGTTACAGTTGAAATTGGAGCCGCGAAAAAATGATTTTCACTTTTTAGCGGCTCTTTTTACATGGAATCGTGCGGGATGTTTTCTCTTTTGGCGCGAGTCCTGTGCGATGAATGGGTACCTGATTCTTCACAGGAATGCCGTCTCGTCGCAGATTATCAGACCCGTTTATATCGCTATATAAAAATTTTCTATAATAAAAACAGCTAAAAAAATGCAAAATAGGACTTGACAAATAGTAGGGGGGGGGGGTGGTAGGCTTATTGTGGAATCCGTTCTTGCGATGGTCTGTGAGGCTCTTGTAAGAGTGAGATGGCACTCATTTATCGTTTTTGATGAAACATAAGGAGAAGTGTGAAATGAGCGGAATAAACAGAAGAATGAAAAATTGGAAAGCGTTGACGGCGGCTGTTGTACTGGCTGTCGGCTTTCTGGCTGTGCCGCAGGGGGCAGGGGCGACAACTGCGGTGAGCGGTACGGGGACTTCCATTGTGGTGGGAGGAACAACTTACAATATTTCGTATAACGCAGATGGTGCAGATGGTGCAGATGCGTCAGGTGAGTATGCGACAGCGATAGGAATTAAGGCTCGGGCGATTGGATACAATTCGGTAGCAATAGGGGATTGTGCTCTGGCTAGTGGTAAAGAAGCTGGGACGGGACGCATAGGTTATACGACAGCGATAGGAGCCGATGCTGAGGCGACTGGTAGTTATGCGACAGCGGTAGGAACTACTTCTGTGGCGAGTGGTAATTATGCGACGGCAATAGGATCTGATGCTACTGCAACCGGTGATCTTGCGACAGCGGTAGGAGAGGGAGCGAATGCAAGTTTTGATAGTGCGACGGCAATAGGAAGTAGTGCCGAAGCTTCTGCTTGGGCGATTTCTTTAGGGAGTATAGCTGTGGCTTCGGGTCAGCAGGCAATAGCTATAGGGGTTAACTCTGAGGCGAGTGGTGACGCTTCAGTGGCAAGCGGTTATTCAGCAAAAGCGACAGGTATTTATTCGATGGCCATAGGGACTTGGGCACAGGCTACATTTACGGAAGTAACCGATCCGGAGGATCCGAAAGGGGTGACGATTGCCATCGGCTATGTGTCTCGGGCATCCGGGAATTTCTCGACGGCTTTTGGTTCATATTCAAAAGCGACAGGTTATGCATCGATTGCTTTTGGTTCGTATGCGGAGGCTACAGACTTCCAGGCGATTGCCATTGGTCCGGTGGCGGTTGCTTCCGGAGACAGCGCCGTCGCTGTAGGCAAGGGTGCAAAGGCCACGGGATACGAAAGCTTGGCTCTCGGTATATATGCCAAGACATATGAAGAAGTAACAGAAGATGGCGAAAAGAAAACGGTTACCGGAGACGGTGGCGTAGCAGTAGGGCCGAGAAGCATAGCTTCCGGATACTTGTCCGCTACTTTTGGGTATAGCAGTAAAGCGTCCGGAGAGCGATCCGTGACATTGGGTGACTTCTCGCAAGCAACCAATAAGTATGCATTGGCAACCGGCTATATGACCTACGCGACGGGAGAAAACTCTTCTGCCTTTGGTTCGCTTAGCATGGCCGGAGCTGAAAATTCGCTGGCCGTCGGTGCTTATAGCACGGCAACGGGTACAAACTCGATGGCGCTTGGCGACTATGCCTATACCACTGCCAATAATGCAGTCGCTATAGGATACCAAGCTGTCAACACTACTGCCAATACCGTTTCCTTCGGGCATAAAAAAGATGAATTTTCCGGATGGTATAAAAATTCAAAAGGAAATCTCAGCAGAACACAGACAAGTGACTATAATGTGGCGGTCAACTACACCAGCGACTCCTTTGCTACGCTGACCAATGTGGCGGCCGGAACGAAGACACATGATGCGGCGATTTGGGATCAGCTGGTGGATGCGAAAGCCACCAAGGATACTTCCGGTGCCATCACCGGCAATACGGCATATGAATTCGGCGATGACGGCACGGTGACGGTCCTGACGAATGGCGGCGATGTCGCTTTTAAATTGAAATTGGCCGCGGCGACTGCCGGCGATATTACGGACGGCAATACGGGCTATGTCACCGGCGGGACGGTTTACAGCTATCTCAGCCCGGCAGCAAACGGAAGCTACATCAAGACAGGCGCGACGAACAACACGGCGGCGAATCTCACGGCGCTCGACAAGGCCATCGGCGCGGTGGACAAGGATTATACTTTCATAAAGACGTCTGTCAATGCGAACGATCCGACGAAAAATGTCAGCATTGCACAGAATCTCATCAATTTGGATCAGGGCATCACGCAGCTCATTTCTTACGACAAAGACAAAAAAATTCTCAGCATCGGCGGCGGCGAGGATATCGCGAAAGATGCGACCGTTTCCGTGGGCAATCGCAAGATCACGAATCTGGCAGACGGCACGGCGGATACGGATGCGGTGAATTTGAAGCAGCTGAAGGCGTATCAGCAAGCGGCCATCGAGGCGACGACGTATTACGGCAGCGACACGATTTCCGTCGCCAAAGAGAATAATAAAAATGTGATTCGCGTGAAGAATATGGCGATGAGTGAGACTTGGGAAACGGAAGATGAGCCGACAGCGGATACGACGGCGACGGGAGCGTATGCTTTTGCCATCGGCGGCGGTTCGTCGGCTTCCGGGAAGAAGTCCATCGTCCTGGGACTTGAAGCGAATGCGTCGGAAGAAGACTCTATGGCGTTTGGTGCTTGGGCGCAGGCGACGGCGGTCGATGCCATTGCCATTGGTTGCAAGACGGAGGCGTCCGGAGAAGGCTCGGTGGCGGTCGGCCGCGGTGCGACAGCGCAAGTCTTACTTTCCTCTGCTTTTGGGTACAAGAGCCAAGCGACGAATCAAGGCGCCGTGGCATTGGGCGCTTTTGCGGAAGCGGCGAATCAGGTGGCGACGGCTGTCGGGAATTTAGCCTACGCATCCAATGTAGGGACTGCGGCATTCGGCTATCTGAGCCATGCGACGGGACTCTATGCTTCGTCTTTCGGCGTCCTCAGTACGGCCGAAGGAACGGGCGCGACGGCCATCGGGTATCAGGCTGTGGCGAATACGAGTATCGCGCAGGAAGGAAGCAATTATGTCAAGACGGTTTCCTTCGGGCATCAGAGCGGGGATCAGTATTACTATGTAGATAAAGACGGAAATCATGTCACGGCCGAATACGACACTGCAGTCCTCTCGCGTCTGACGAATGTGGCGGCCGGAACGAAGACACACGAAGCGGCGATTTGGGATCAACTGGTGAAAGCGCAAGCGACGGAAACGGATACAACCACCGGTAAAGTGACCAAAGTGACGCCGTACACATTTAATGAGAGTGGTCTTGCTACCATTCTTACAAATGACGGCGGTATTGCCTTCCAGTTGCAGCTTCCCAGCGGAACCATTTCGGACAAAGACCATCCGAGTGGAGACAGCGGCTACGTTAAAGGGAGCGAACTCTATACAGAACTGCGAAACAACGTGAAAGGGAACAATTCCGATATAAGCTCGACCAATACCACAGCGGCGAATCTCACGGCGCTGGACACCGCCATCGGAAATGTCAAGCTGAATAACACCACATACACATTTAAGAAAGGTGATGATGCAACTAAAAAAATCATGTATGCCGATGGGAAGACGACCGCCTTTACCATCAAGATTGAAGGTCTCGGAGAAGGTGGCGGCGGCGGTACAACCTATACCGGCGAGAACGGTATTGAAATCAATAACGATAATGATACCATTTCCGTGAAATTGGCTGACAACAGTGGCTTAAAAGCGGATACAAACGGTCTCGCCGTGAATCTTGCCACGAATAGCGGTTTGCAGACAGATGCAAATGGTCTGGCCGTGAAATTGGCCGACAACGGCGGTTTGAAAGTCGATGCAAACGGCCTTGCCGTCAAGACAGACGGAAAAGTCGAGAAGGGAAATACCGGCATCGTGACGGGCGGTACTGTCTACGACGCTTTACAGGCCATGGATGACCGGACAGCGGAACTCACCGATAACATCAACAAAGTCGGCGCCGGAGCCGCCGCTCTCGCCGCGCTTCGTCCGGAAGGATTCAGTCCGACGGACAGATGGAGCTTCGCCGTAGGCTTCGGTCACTACAAAAATGCGAACGCCGGAGCACTCGGCGCGTTCTTCAAACCGAATTCCGACATGACGGTGTCTTTGGGTGGGACGCTCGGAAACGGAGACCCGATGATGAATGCGGGCATTTCTTTCAAACTCGGAAGCAAGGGGAAGAAAGCCGGGACGTATCAGAACCTGGTGGATTTGGTGCAGCGGATGGATGCGCTGGAAGCCGCCGGAGCGAAGCGGGACTTTGCGCTTGCCAAACATGATAAGGAAATCCAAACTCTTCATATGAATGATAGGACGCAGTCGAAAGAAATATCGACACATACGAAAGAAATCGCGGCGCTCAAGGCAGACATTGCAAGATTGCAGCAACAAATCGCGACGCTTTTGTCGGAAAACGGGAAGGCCATTCGGTAATCCTTCCGGAAGTAGCAAACTGTTTTTCCAAATCACTTCATCTGATACGGATTGCGTGAGGAAAACGAAATCCGGAGTGATTGGATGTTTCTTGTTGGATTTGCCGGATCAAAAAAAGAGGCGGAAGAAATTTTTCTGCCGCAGCTTTTGAGATTCGGCTTTCCATATACTTCTCCAACGCCGGGAACGGCAGAAAAAAGAGGCAGATTTTTTTGAGATCTGTCTCTTTTTTTATGGAAAGGCGCGGGGGATTCGTGATATAATGAGAAACAAATCGGAATGGTGTGTCGGCTTAAAATGAAAAAATTTATTGTGCTTTCTTTTTTGATACAGAAAAAACGGAGCGAATTTTGACGGCGAGAGGGGGCGGCGCGGTGGAGTCTTTGTTTTCGATGGGCGGGGACGCGAAACGGTTTGCGCCGCTGGCGGATCGGATGCGGCCGCGGACGCTTTCGGAGGTGGCCGGGCAGGAAGCGGCGGTCGGCGAGGGGACGTTTCTTCACCAAATGATCGAGCGCGACACGGTGCCTTCGCTCTTGCTTTTCGGACCGCCCGGCTGCGGGAAGACGACGATTGCGCAGGTCGTGGCGCAGATGACGCGTTCTTCTTTTGTGAAATTGAATGCGACGGCGAGCGGGATCAAAGAAATCCGCGATGTCGTCACGGCGGCCAAAGAGAATTTGGATCTTTACGGGCGGCGGACGATTGTTTTTATCGATGAAATTCATCGTTTCAATAAGGGGCAGCAGGATGTGCTCCTGCCGTATGTGGAGGACGGGACGTTTGTCCTGATCGGGGCCACGACGGAGAATCCGTATTTTGAAATCAATGGGCCGCTTTTGTCGCGTTTGCGTCTGATTCGGCTTTCGTCGCTTTCGGAGGCGGCGCTGCTTCGGATTTTGAAGGGGGCGCTTTCGGATGCGGAGCGTGGGCTGGGTCGATACGGGTACCGCGCGTCGGATGCGGTGCTGTCGGACATTGTGCGCTTTGCGGGTGGCGATGCGCGGATGGCGCTCAATTTGCTCGAGCAGGCGACGGCGCTCTTGCCGGAGGGCGGGGAGCTGTCGGCGGACGTCCTTTCGCGTGTGGCGGGGGAACCGCTTTCGCGCTATGACAAGGACGGCGATTATCATTACGACATCGTGTCCGCTTTCATCAAGAGTATGCGCGGAAGCGATCCGGATGCGGCGCTTCACTACATGGCGCGGATGATCGAAGGCGGCGAGAAACCGTCTTTTGTTTCCCGTCGCATCATGATTTGTGCGGCCGAGGATGTGGGGCTCGCGGATCCCGAGGCGCTTCGGGTCGCGGTCGCGGCGGCGCAGGCGGCCGAGATGGTCGGTTTCCCGGAAGGGCGGATTCCTTTGGCGGAGGCGGTGATTTACATTTGCCTCGCGCCGAAGAGCAACAGTGCCATCGAGGGGATCGACGCGGCGATGGCCGAAGTGCGCCAGAACGGAAATTTCTCGATTCCTTCGTATTTGAAGGATGCGCATTACAGCGGCGCGAAGAAACTGGGGCAGGGCGTCGGGTATCGCTATCCGCACGCGTACGGCGGCTGGGTGGCGCAGAAATATTTGCCCGATGAGCTGGTCGGGCATCGGTATTACGAAGCGATTGAAAACGGAAAAGAGAAGGAGCTGGCGAGGATTTGGAGGGAGCGCAGGCATGAGACGTAAGGAAGAGGCCGCACCGGTGTCGACGGAAACGAAGCCGGCGGCCAAAACCGGCGAAAAAAAGAAGACGACGAGACGAAAGCGCGCCGCTGCCGGAGATACGCTCTTTTATGAAATTTTTGGCGTGGTGCTTCTCTGCGCCGGTGTTTTTGTATGCGCGGGGATTTTGGGCGCGGGGACGGGACCTTTCGGCGAGGCGATTGCGGACCTGTTTCATTTGTTGTTCGGCGTGACGGCGATTGTGCCGGCGGCGGCGATTGCTCTTTTCGGCGCGCGCTATTTGTATAAAGGATGTGGATTTTCGCTCACGTGGAATTGGGTGCTGGGCGCTTTTTTGTACGTGTTGCTCTTGGGCTGGATGCATTGGTTTGTCATGCCTGCGGGGCGCACGGTCTTTTTGCCGGATTGGGCGGGGCTCTTGGGCGCGGCGGTCGCGACAGGGCTGGCGATGGTGCTGGGAAATGTCGGCACGATGCTCGCTCTCTTGGCGCTGACGGTCTGCGATGTGCTCCTCTTGACGAAGTGGCATATCAGCGGCGGCGTGCGGAAACTCGGCGAGAAAACGGAAACGGGTGTCAGAAAAGCGTCGCAAGCGATGGAAAAGCGCCGCGCGGAGCGAAGGGAAAAGCAGGAAGCGGAGTTGGAAGCGGAAACAGAAACGACGCCGCTGATTTCCGAAATGGGACTCCCGGACGATTTCCTGTATCAAAAAGAGGAAACGGCAGACACTGCGGAAGAAACGGAAGCGGAGCCGGAAGAGGAAACAATAGAGAATCCGCCGACAGAGGAAACGGAAGAAACGGAGCATTTCGAGGAAGAGAACACTGCGGAAGAGGCGGATGAAGAGGAATCGGAAGAGAATGCGCAGGAAGAAGGGTCGACGGACGAAACGAATGCGGCACCGGCCGTGAAAGAAGAGCCGACTTACCGGTTTCCACCGTTGACGCTTCTCCATCGGGGCGAAGCATCGGCCAAGGCGGGCGCGGCGACGGAGAAAAACGCGACGCTTCTGGAGACGACCTTCCGCAGCTTCGGCGTGGACGTGCGGGTCACGAATGTGACGGTGGGGCCCACGGTGACGCAATACGAAGTGGAGCCGGCGATGGGCGTGAAGGTGAGCCGGATTCTGAGCTTGCAGAATGATATCGCGATGGCGCTCGCGGCGACGCATATCCGCATCGAGGCGCCAATCCCAGGGAAATCGGCGGTGGGCATCGAAGTGCCGAATGCGCAGGCGACGGAGGTGCCGCTGGGCGACGTCCTGGATTCGGAAGAATTCAAGAAAGCGCGGCGCGGCGTCCCGGTCGCTCTTGGAAAAGACATCACAGGTTGCGCGGTCGTCGCCGATCTGACGAAAATGCCGCATCTTTTGATTGCGGGATCGACGGGCAGCGGCAAATCCGTCTGTATCAATACAATCATTACGAGTATTTTGTATCATTGCGATCCGGACTCGGTGAAATTGATTCTGGTCGATCCGAAGGTCGTGGAGCTCTCAGTCTATAATGGGATTCCGCATTTGCGCATTCCCGTCGTGACGGATCCGAAGCGGGCGGCCGGCGCGCTCCATTGGGCCGTGCAGGAAATGGAGGATCGCTATCGGCGGTTTTCGCTGGATCATGTCCGTGACATCAAGGGCTACAACGAAGCGAATCCGGAAACGCGGCTTCCGTACATCGTGATTATCATCGACGAGCTGGCCGATTTAATGATAGTCGCCAAAGAGGGCGTGGAGACGGCGATTTGCCGCCTGGCGCAAAAGGCGCGCGCCGCCGGGATTCACATGGTGCTCGCGACGCAGCGTCCGTCAACGAATGTAATCACCGGCACGATCAAAGCGAACATTCCGAGCCGGATTTCCTTTGCCGTTTCCTCACAAATCGATTCCCGCGTCATCTTGGATATGGCGGGCGCGGAGAAACTCGTCGGCAAGGGAGATATGCTCTTCAATCCCATCGGGGCGCCGAATCCCGTGCGCGTGCAGGGCGCTTTCATTTCCGATGAGGAAGTGGCCGCCGTGACGGATTTCATCAAGCAGGACATGGCGGAAGTCGTGGAATACGAGGCCATCAATCTCAATCTTCCCGCCGAGGAGCCGGCTTCGGAAGAAGGAAATTTATTCGAGGAAGACGAACTTTTGTGGGAGGCGGCGGAATGGATTTTGGATACGAAAAAAGCCTCCGTTTCCATGTTGCAGCGCCGTTTCCGCATCGGGTACACGAGAGCCGGTCGGCTCATGGATACATTGGAAAAAATGGGAATCGTCGGGCCGGCGGACGGTGCGCGGCCTCGTGAAATTTTGATGACGAAAGAAGAAGTGCAGGAGCATTTCCATGGAGATTAATACATTTGAAACGATTGGCAAGACGCTTCGGGCCATTCGGGAAGAGCGCGGCTGGGATTTGGATCGCGTGTCACGAAAGACGTACATCCGCGCGAGCTATCTGGAGGCCATCGAGGACGAGCGTTACGCGGATATCGGAGATCCCGTCTTTGTGAAAGGTTTCATTCGCAATTACGCCAAAGTGCTGGGGCTGGACGGCGATATGGCGGTCATGCAATGGAATAAGGAACAGAAAGCGGCGGGCGCGGAAGTTTTTTATAAAAAATCCGCCATGGCGCTTCCGTCCGAGGCGTATGAAGTGCGGAGCGCGAAAAAGAAGAAACGGCCTTTCACGGTGGCGGAGCGCGCGATTGTGGCATTGGCGGTGATTGCGGGGCTTTCGGTCTGGGCGTGGATGGTGTATTTGTGAGCGGGGTGCGTCGATGAAACGAATCGGAGCGGTGTGCCTCTTTCTCTTTCTCGTCGCGGCGGTTTTCGCGGCGCTTTGGTTTCATTTGGAAACGAAGCGGCAGCCGGAGGCGAAGGCGCCGGAGACGCCAAGCCTTCTTATTTACAGCGAGTGGCCGCAGGGGATGGCGCCGATTTTGACAGAGGAAGCCAAGGAAAAACTCGGTCTGTCCGTCGTGATTCGGGAAATGACGGCAGAGGAAATGAAAGCGGCGGTCCGCGAAGGAAAGCGTGCCAAAGTGTATCTGGCGTCGCAAAAAGTGCTGATGGATTTGGCGGAGGCCGGAGAATTTTCCTCGCATATTTCCGGCGCGACGGATACGGTGCTGACGGATTTCAAAGATGCGGACGGGCGCTGGACGGGCGTGTGGATGAATCCCGTCGTTTTTGCGGTCAATGCCGATTTCGAGAAACGGAATCCGGATTTCCTGTATTCGTGGAATGATGTGCTGCAGCGAGAAAATGTGCGACTGGTCATGCTGGATTTTTCGGCCACGGCTTTTTCGCGGGACAGCTTGATGTCGCTCGTGGAGCATTACGGCACGGACGAGGCGTATCGGCTGCTGACCGCGGCATCGTCTCATGTGGTGCAATATGCGGAATTTCTTTCGTCGCCGGCGCAAATGGCCGCGATGGATAAATGCGATATCGGGATTTCCGGCTATCGGGAAGCGAAGAAACTGGGCGACGACGGCCTTCCGCTTCGTTGGGTGTATCCGGAGGACGGCACTTGGTGTTTCCTGTACGGGGCGGCGTTGGACAAAGAAACCGACGAGGACGCGGCGCGCTTTTTGGATTGGCTCTTGACGGACGGCGGCCGGGATCCGAGATGGCAGGAAGCCGGTTATGATTTCATGCAGGTCAATGACGAAGGCCTTCCGGCGGATGAACACGGGATGCGGCCGGCATTTTGGTCGCTTCAGAAATTGTACACGGAGAGCGGAGAGAAAGATTTGATTGAGCGCTGGATTCGCAGTGTGCGTTTTGGCAGGGGAGAATCCGCGGCGATGGCGGAAACGGAACCAAAGGAGACAGAGGAAACGGAATGAAAAAGAAACTGGGATTTATCAGCCTCGGCTGTTCGAAAAATTTGGTCGATACGGAGAAAATGCTCGGTCTCATGGAAGAGGGCGGCTACGAACTCACGGAGCATTTGGAAGAAGCCGAGGTCATCATCGTCAATACTTGCACTTTTATCGAGCCGGCGAAGGATGAATCGGTGGAGACGCTCTTGGAAGCGGCTTCGTATAAGAAAGCGGGCAGTTGCGAGAAACTGGTCGCGGCCGGCTGTCTCACGCAGGAATTTCAGGCGGAGCTGGCGAAAGAAATTCCGGAAATCGATATTCTTTTGGGGACAAATTCGTGGCATTGCATTTTGGAAGCGGTCACGGAATCGTATCGGGAAGACAAAGCAGTGCAGTGCTTCGACACGGTGCCGTGCGAGCACGAAGAGCTCATTCCGCGCCGCGTGACGACGCCGGATTACAGTGCTTACGTCAAAATTGCGGAAGGCTGCAGCAATGGTTGTACCTTCTGCTACATTCCCTATGTGCGCGGACGGATGCGCAGCCGTCCCATCGACAGCGTAATCACGGAAGTGAAAGAATTGGCGGCGCGCGGCGTGACGGAAATCAATGTGATTGCGCAGGACGTTTCCTGCTACGGACGCGATTTGCGCGACGGGACGACGCTCTCGGCGCTTTTGCGGGAAATGGTGAAAATTGAAGGCATTCATTGGATTCGTCTTTTTTATCTGTATCCGACGAATTTTACGGACGAATTGCTGGAGCTCATCGAGACGGAGCCGAAAATTTGCAAATACGTCGACATCCCGCTGCAGCACATCAGCGATTCGGTACTGGCCGGAATGCATCGGCGCGACACGTCGGCGGACATTCGCCGTCTTTTGCAAAAAATCAGAAGCCAAAAGATTCCGATTGCGATCCGGACGACGCTCATGGTCGGTTTCCCCGGAGAAACGGAGGAAGATTTCCAAGAGCTACTCGATTTCGTCAAGGAAACGAAATTCGACGCGATGGGCGCTTTCATGTTCTCCCCGCAGGACGGGACGCCGGCGGCGAAAATGGAGAATCAGGTGCCGGAGGACGTGAAAGAAAAGCGTTACGATTTGCTGATGGCGACGCAGGCTGCCGTTTCCGAAGAGAACGATCAAAAAATGATTGGGCGTGAAATGGAAGTGCTTGTGGAAAATTGGATGACGACGGAGGATGGGAAGCGGCAAGCCATCGGGCGCACGGAGCTGCAGGCGCCGGAAGTGGACGGAGAAACGTATATTGAAAATCCGGGCGACGCCCAAACCGGCGATTACATCCGCGTGTGCATCACGGACGGCTACGCGTACGATTTGATTGCGGAAAGAATTTGAGAGCATGAGACATCCATGGGCGCGGAAAGCGGCTTTGCGAAATATTTCGGCAAAGAATGGTTCCGTGCGGTATAATAAAGAGGCCGAGGCACTCCTCAATCTTTTGCAAGAAAAAAGCCTGACATTTTCGGCGGCGGAGTCTTGCACGGGCGGGCTGATTGGGAAGCTCATGACGGACATTCCGGGAAGCAGCGCGCATTTCAAAGGGAGCGCCGTGACATATTGGAACAGCGCCAAAGAAAAAGTCTTGGGCGTCTCGGGGGAAACTTTGGCGGCGCACACGGCCGTTTCCTCTGAAACCGCAAAAGAAATGGCGGAAGGCGCGCGAAAATTGTATGAGACGGACATCGCCGTTTCGACGACGGGCTACGCGGGACCCGGGAAAGGGGAGCGCGGCGAACCGGCGGGGCTGGTGTACATCGCCGTTTCTGGAAAATTCGGTACGGAAGTTCGGCGTGAACAATTTTCGGGCACGCGAAATGAGGTGCGCGAAGCCGCGGCGCGAAAGGCGTTTCTTTACGCGGCCGATTATATAAAAGGAAAAATTTTTTAATAACATATTTTTTTGAAAAGGAGAGGGCACAGACATGGCAACGAAACAGGAAAAACCGGATATCATCATTCCCGCCAGCGAAGAGGAACGGAAAAAAGCGCTGGAAACGGCACTCAAGCAGATTGAAAAGGAATTCGGCACCGGGTCCATCATGAAGCTCGGGGATATGGGCGCGAAAATGAATTTGGATGTCATTCCGACGGGTTCGCTGGCGCTGGACATTGCGGTCGGTATCGGCGGCTATCCACGCGGCCGTATCATCGAGATTTACGGGCCGGAATCGTCCGGGAAGACGACGCTCGCGCTCCATGCCATCGCGGAAGCGCAGAAAATGGGCGGCATTGCGGCCTTCATCGATGCCGAGCACGCGCTCGATCCGATTTACGCGCATCATTTGGGCGTCAATACGCATGATCTTCTGATTTCGCAGCCGGATTACGGCGAGCAGGCGCTCAGCATTTGCGAGGCTCTCGTGCGGAGTGCGGCGGTCGATATCATCGTCGTCGATTCCGTCGCGGCGCTCGTGCCGAAGCAGGAAATCGACGGAGAAATCGGCGACGCGTCCGTCGGTCTCCATGCGCGCCTCATGAGCAAAGCCATGAGAAAACTCACCGGGATCATCAATCGCACCGGCATCGTCGTCATTTTCATCAATCAGCTTCGCGAAAAAGTCGGCGTCATGTTCGGCAATCCGGAGACGACGACGGGCGGCCGCGCGTTGAAATTCTATTCATCCATCCGCATCGATATCCGTCGCGGCGAGGCGATTAAATCCGGAAACGACATCATCGGAAACCATACCCGCGCCAAGGTGGTGAAAAATAAAGTCGCTCCGCCTTTCAAAGTGGCGGATTTCGACATCATGTACGGCGAAGGGATTTCCAAGGAAGGCACGCTGATCGATATCGCCGTGGCCATGGATCTCATGAAAAAGAGCGGCGCCTGGTTCGCTTACAATGGCTCCCGCATCGCGCAGGGGCGTGAAAATGCGAAGAAATATCTCCGTGAGAATCCGGCGGTGTATCAGGAAATCGATAAAATCATCCGCGACACGCTCGTGGCCGATCCGGAAAAATTTGCGAACGGCGTCGTAGCGACGAGCGATGAGGACGAAGCGCCGGCCGCCGCAGCCAATGAAGAAAAGTAAGACGGCGCTCGAAGCGGCGCTGCATCTTCTGGGCTATCGCGCGCAAAGCGAGAAAGAGCTCCGCAGGAAACTCCGGCAGCGCGGCTTTTCGGGAAGCGAGATTGACAGCGTCGTCGAGGAGCTGTACCGCTTGGACTATCTGAATGACGAAGAGCTGGCAGCGGATCTATTTGAAAATTTCCGTCGCGACGGGCTGTATGGGAATCGCTATATCAAGCAGAAACTTTTCATGCGCGGGCTTCCTTGCGAGGACAGTCTCACGCCGGAGGAAGAAGAGGAAAAAGCCGAGCTGGCACTCCAAAGAAAAGAAACGTCGTCGCCTGGCTATCGGTCGGATTATCAGCGCGCCGGCGCATTTCTGGCACGCCGCGGATTTTCTTACGATGTCATTCGGCGCGTGCTCTCGGATTGGGAGGAGTAACCATTCATGGAACTATTGCAAAATCCCATTATCGAATCGATTCTGGCCGCCGTCATATTTCTTTCCATCCTGACGGAGGTCAAAACGGCGGGATTTTCCGGCGGCGGTCTTGTTGCGCTCTTTTGCGGCGCGCTGCTTCTTTTCGGCGCGGGCGAATCGTGGCCGATGACGGAAAGTCTGCTGTATTTCGGCGGACTTTCTTTGATATTGCTGGATCTTTTCGTGCTGTTTACCGGCTTTGTCACCGTGGCGGGACTGGCGGCCGTGATGACGGCGTTGTTTTTTCTCTTCGGATCGGGGGTGAGTGCGACATTGGTTCTGATCGTCGGCATTGTATTGGCCGTTTTGGTCTTGATTTTCTTGGACAAGAAACTGCCGGACAATCCCGTCTGGCGCAAAATTTCCCTTTCGCTCTCGCTCACGTCCAAAGAAGGCTATCTGTCCTCCGTAGAAAATCTTTCTCCCTACGAAGGGAAACGCGGCGTCGCGAAAACGGTCCTTCGTCCGGCAGGAAAAGTGGACATCGAAGGCAAAGTCTTGGACGCCGTGACCCAGGGCGATTTCATCCAACCGGGAGAGCCCATCCTCGTCCTGAAAGCCGAATCCAATCGCGTGGTGGTGGGGAAAGAATGAGATGAGAGGCTGAATTTTTGCGGCACACAGAGATTGAGACGTCAGACATCAGACAGTCAGACGTCAGATTTCAGTAGAGCCGTTTGCGGCAAAAGTGAATCAATATCTGTGGTGCCGTTCTTATATCACGCCGCGAAGCGGTATATAAAAATTAGCGAAGCGCACCGCTTTTGTCTGACAGCTAACAGCTAACAGCTAATAGCTAATAACTAATAACTATCTTGCGCCTGACCAAAATGTCGAGCAGTCATCTGACGTCTGACGTCTGATTGTCTGACGTCTTCATGGTACGCGGGTATAAATCCAATTCCTTTATTTTCAGAAAACGGAGGATGAAAATGGAATTTGTTTCTTTTATTGCTTTTTTGTTTCTGATTATTTTTGTGTTGTCCGTCTTTTTCCACTTTGTGCCCGTGGGACTTTGGATTTCGGCGTTGGCGGCCGATGTGCATATTTCCCTTTTCAATCTGATCGGGATGCGCATTCGGCGCGTGTCGCCCACGATGATTGTCTTGCCGCTCATCAAGGGGACGAAGGCGGGGCTCGCGCTCAATGTGAATCAGCTCGAAGCGCATTATTTGGCCGGCGGGAACGTGGACAATGTCGTGGACGCTTTGATTGCGGCGCATCGGGCGCAGATTGATTTGTCCTTTGAGCAGGCGGCCGCCATCGATTTGGCCGGCAGAAACGTGCTGGAAGCCGTGCAGATGAGCGTCAATCCGAAAGTCATCGAGACGCCCGTCATTTCTGCCGTCGCCAAGAACGGGATTGAGCTGAAAGTCCGGGCGCGTGTGACCGTGCGGGCGAATATCGACCGTCTCGTCGGCGGCGCGGGCGAAGCGACGATTATCGCGCGCGTCGGCGAAGGCATCGTCACGACTTGCGGCTCCTCGGAGAGCCATACGGACGTCCTGGAAAATCCGGATCACATTTCCCGCACCGTCTTGGGCAAGGGGCTCGATTCGGGGACGGCCTTTGAAATTTTGTCCATTGATATCGCCGATGTGGACGTCGGAAGAAATATCGGTGCGCAGCTCCAGACCGACCAGGCGGAAGCGGACAAACAGATCGCGCAGGCCCGTGCGGAAGAGCGCCGCGCGATGGCCGTCGCCAAAGAGCAGGAAATGCGAGCCTACACGCAGGAAATGCAGGCGAAAGTCGTCGAAGCCGAAGCCGACGTGCCGCGCGCCATGGCCGATGCGCTCCGTTCGGGTCATCTGGGCGTCATGGATTATTACAATATGCAAAATATCGCCGCCGATACGGGCATGAGAAAGACGATTGCCGGGGATGAGAAGAAATAACGAAGTGCTTGGCTTTTTAGGCAGGCATGAAATAGTTATCAGCCGTTAGCTATTAGTTGTCAGCGGCGCGCGTGGCTCGGGATGACATTCGGCGAGTGAGACGTCAGACATCAGACGATCAGACGTCAGACGAAAGCGGTATCGCCTGTCGGCGATGATTTTTATAAAAATCGCGCGGAGCGCATCCGATTTCATCTGATAGCTAAAAGCTAAAAGCTAATAACTATCTTGCGCCTGACGAAAAAAGCCGAGCAGTCATCTGATGTCTGATGTCTGACATCTGATGTCTTTGTCGATCATGCCACGCAAAGCGAAGCAGTCACAGCGAATCCAATCGGAGGAAATTGATGGACTTTGGATTTTTATTGTTGGCGGTGTTTCTGATTTACATCGTCGCCGTGAAGAAACAGGATGCGCGGCGGAATAAACGGACGATGCCGCTGCCAAAGCGGGCGGAAACGCGGACGCAAAGGACGGAAACGAAAAACGGCTCGCCGAATCCCGCCAAAAGGACGAAGGCGGCTCAGACAAATTCCGCGCCTCACGTGAAAGAAGCCTCCTTTGACGTCGAAAATTTTCGCGCCAAACTTCGGCTCGCTTGGGGAGAAAAAGAAACGGAAGAAAAATCCGTTGCGTTTCCGGAAGAAAAACAGGAAGCGCCGCTTCCCGTTCGCGCGTCCGTTTCGCCAAAGAAAGCGAGCGTCGTTTCCTCCGTTTCCACCGTTTCTGCCGTCGTGAGCGCGGCGGAGACGGAAGAGCAGCGGCAGCGGGCGGAAGACGCGAAGCGAACAAAAAAAATGGCGCCGCGAGACGTCGAGCCCATCGGCGCCTTTGACGGCGAGAGCGCGTCGGAAGCCATGCGTCGTTGGGTGCGTTACGATGCCGTCTTAGGAAAACCGCGAAGCCGCGAAAGATGGCAATCGCCCGTGCATAAATCATGCTGATTCATTACGACGAAGCCGTGCACGGCGCTTTGATTTGGCAGGCGCCGCGCGCGAAATGGTGGGTGATTGTGACGTCCGTGCTGTATTCGCTGGCGTCCGCCGTCATGATTTTTTACGCGATGCAAATCACACCGTGGGTATTTGTGCCGGCGGGCGCATTCGTCGCGTTCTTTTTGTGGCGCATTTACGAAGTGCATTTGCCCGTCGTGCTGGCGACGGACGATTGGCTTCTCGTGCCGCACGGACTCGTGTGGGAGCGGCGCGGAAACTCATTCCGGATTCGCCGCGAATATTTGGCCGTTTCCCACAAAGAAATTACGGGATTTTCCCACGGCTGGACGGAAATGTACGTCGGCACCTTCACGGAAGGCGGCATCGCGAGAATTTCCGTGCCGTTTCTGTTTCTTTCGTCCGAAAACAAGCAAAAATTGGTGGCACTCATTGAAGAAAAGCAGGGAATCAGGTAAATGGACTGTCATTTTGTGAAATTGAATCCGTCGGGAAATACGACGATTTTCGTCACGGACCCCGTCCCGGAGGAGGAACGCGCCGCGCTTTCGCAGCGATTGATGGAGGAAACGAATCTCGCGGCCGAGCAGGTCGGTTTTTTGGCGGAGGAAACGCCGCGCGGAGCCGATCTTTTCGTGTCGATGATGGGCGGAGAATTTTGCGGAAACGCAGTGCGCGCCGCGGCGGCTTGGCGTCTTTTTTGCGCGCGAAAAGCGGGAAGCAAGGCGCTGGAGGCACAATTTCAAGTCGCTTGCACGGGAATGTCCCGAAGCGTCTGCTGCCGGGCGCGCCTTGTGAGCGAGTCGGTCTTTGACGTGACGGGCGAAATGCCGCTTCCGGAAGCGGTGCAGAAAGTGAACATCGGCAAGCAGGAAGCGTGGAACGTCCAGTTCCCCGGCATTTCTCATTTTTGTTTCTTCGTTTCCAAAATGCCGAAAATCACGGAAAGAAAAGAAATCATCGATACGATTCTGGAAGCGTTCGGCGAGACGGACGAGGCCATCGGCATTCTTTTTTACGATGGCAAGACACTGGATCCTTTCGTTTACGTGCGCGAGACGGGGACGCTCGTCAATGAATCGAGTTGCGGCAGCGGCACGGCGGCTCTGGCCGCGTCGCTCGCCACGGTGTACGGCGGCGCGGTGCATCTCGAAGCGGCGCAAAAAGGCGGCCTCATTTACGCCGACGCGGAGCTGTCTGAAGGACGAATCGAAAAACTGTCCATCGGAGGAAATATTTCCGTCGTGGCGGAAGGCATGGCGTACGGAATGTAAAGAAAAAAAGGAGAGAGGTAGAGGTTGGATTTTGTCCTTCAAAAAATCTAAAAGTAAGGTTAGTCATTTAGGTGTCGTTTGCCTAAAAAATAAGTGTTTTTTGTATTTGCTAAAAATGCTTAATGATATAAAAAGAGAGAGCGTTCCAGTTTTTTTGATAAATAAAAAAGAGGGAGGGTAGTAAAATATAATTGTGAGGTTTGCCAGTAGAGATGTTTGAAATATTAAGGTATTTTCTAAGGTTAAAATTTTAGTTTTGATAGTTTTTGTCGGGTGAATTGTCAAGTCAAGTGCAATGTTTTTGAATAATAGACCTCATATGGTGTTTTATATCCCAAACATTTTCTTGGCCGCAAATTCATTT
>CAVHDO010000015.1:0-18625 GCA_963634795.1 Oscillospiraceae bacterium | reverse complement strand
GCAACTTTTACATCATGACGCATTCTTACCACGCAAGGCCGCGAGACGCGTCGGCGCCCCTCGGTGCTTTGCTCTTTCGGAGATGAACGGCGCGCCGCCGGCGAATTTTGCACAGGCGGATCCCCTTACAGCGGACAATGCGTGTTATGAGCAAGCAAATCGAAGACGACGACACTCTGACAGATAGAAATAACTTTTGTGTCTTATCTTATTTTTTCATTGCCTCACGAAAAAACCACTGATACGATCTTGAGGTATGTCAATTTGTTTTATATATGATATAATGTTTTTAAATAGCAACAAATCTATAATTTTGTGTAGGAATAAAAACATTATGGGCAAAAACAAAGTACTTCTCTATCCGCAGGTAGAGAAACGATTGGCAGATATGGGAGAACGAATCAAGCTGGCACGGCTTCGGCGTAAACTTCCTGTAGACCTGGTGGCGGAGCGGGCGAAAGTGAGCCGGAGCTCGGTTTGGAAGGTAGAGAAAGGCTCCCCGTCGATTTCTATGGGGATTTATGTCGCCGTGCTCATGGCCATCGGCCTTTTGGAGGATATCGATCTTATCGCAAAAGACGATATTCTCGGAAAGACTTTGCAGGATTTGGAGCTTCCCGTGAATAAGAGAGTCAGGCGAAAAAATGAAGAATGAAATGACATATCTTCTCTATGCCGGCTGGTTGGCAGATAATCCGGTCATCGGAGAATTGGCGGTACAAAATCTCAGAGGAAAGGAAATGATGGCGATTTCCTTTCATAGCGACTGGCTGTCGGCTCATGGGCAGCTATTCTTGGATCCGGAGCTGTTTCCTTTCGACGGACGGCAGTTTTCCGGGAAAAAATGTTTTGGTATGCTGGCCGATGTCGCGCCGGACCGCTGGGGCAGGACGCTGCTCAAAAGGAGAGAGCACAAGCTGGCCAAACAGGGTAACAGAAGCGAAAAGACATTACAGGAAACGGATTTCATTCTGGGTACATCGGATTTCCTTCGCACCGGCGGTCTTCGCATTTCAAGAGATGGGGTGTTTTTGCAAGACAATACAGCGAAAATCCCGCCCATGACATCGCTGCGGAAGTTACAGCAGACTTCCCTCGGATTGGAGTCCAACGATGATTTTTTAAACATCATGGATTTGCAAAGCTTGGTTTACCCCGGCTCTTCGCTGGGTGGCGCCCGACCGAAATGCAATGTGACAGATCCGAAAAATGAATTGTGGATTGCCAAGCTGTCCTCTCTCAAAGATGAATGGCATACGGAAAATTGGGAAATGGTCGTTCATGATTTGGCGGCCATGTGCGGCCTTACGGTACCGCCCGCCATGCTGAAAAAAGTGGACAAACGATATATTTATTTGATCAAACGATTCGATCGGGCCGGAGAACGGCGCATTCATTTTGCCTCTGCGATGACCATGCTAAATAAGCAAGACGGAGATACAGGTTCTTTTCTGGAGATGGCAGAATTTATATCTCGAGAAGGAAAAGAGCCGGAAACCGATTTGAGGGAATTGTGGAAACGTATTGTTTTTTCTGTGGCCGTTTCCAATACAGATTGCCATCTGAGAAACCACGGCTTTATTCTGCAAGGAAACGGCTGGCGGCTTGCTCCGGCTTATGACATGAATCCCAATCCCTACGGAAAAAATTTGGCGCTTGCCGTCCGGGGAGAAGATACGACCTGTGACTATGATACCGTCATCCGCAGCGCTTCTTACTATACCGTAAAGGATGCCAAGGAAGAAGTGCAACGCATCGTTGAAACGGTTCAAAACAATTATGCAAATTTGGCGGAAAAATACGAAATCCCGGAATCGGAAGTTGGCTTTATGAAATCTGCATTCCGCATATAAAAATATTTGCAAATAGGACAAGATGATGCAAAGAAACCAAGGAAGAAGCGGGGTAAGCAGGAAAGGGGCTAAAAGTGGTATAATAGGGAAAATACAGTTTCTCATTATGCAATATATTCCGACTCGCAAAGGAGGAGATACCATGGAAGAAGAGAAGAAGGACGCGGTGCAGGCCGCCGAGGAAATGGGCGTCGAGGAGCTGCCGACGGAAGAGGTGACGGAGATTCCGGAAGAGAATGTGGAAACGCTCCCGCCGACCGTCTGCGAGGGCGAGCTTCCGGTCGAAATTTTGGAAGACGACGCGGAGGAAGGTCCGGCGGCGGATTGCGAAGTGGAGCTGCAAGACGATCGCGACAAGGAGGCCGATTCGCTCATTCATTGGGCAGCGGCGCGCGCGGGCGCCATCGTCGTGCTTCCCTTCGTCGGCACGTTGACGCTCATGGCAAATGAAGTGTACATGATTGTGAAAATTGGAAAAGTCTACGATGTGGAGCTCGTCGACAAGGCGGCGATGTCCTTTATCGGCGCGTTGGGCGGCACGGTGACGGGGACGCTCGCGGCGACGCTGATTCCGATCCCGCTGATGCAGCTTCCGATTGCCGTCGGCGTTACGTACGGCGTGGGCAAAGCGGCCAAGCAGTGGATCAAAGACGGCATGCCCGATGATATGCGCCCGTATCGCGAAGTGTTTGAGACGGCAAAAAAAGAAGGCGAAGCGCAGGCCGAAGAGATTGAAAAGGATCCGAAAAAAGACACACCGCTCGGCGATGAGAATGCCGATTTCGGGATGAAAGACCGTGTCTATCCGGAGGGCGCGCACGCGGCTTTTGAGAAATTGACGAAAAATTTGACGGCGGCAGCGGGTGCGGCCGGGGAAACGATTGCGGATGTATTGCGCGCGGTCGGCGTGAAAGATGAGCAGATTGAAAATGCGAAATACACGATTCTGGGCGCCGGGGATGTCGCGAAAGAGCAGGGCAGCCGCGCGGCGAAAGCGTTTCATGCCAAAGCGAAAGTGAAATCGGCGGAATGGAAGGAAACGGCGAAGCAGACGTCGGCGAATCTCGGCGAAGAGGCCAAGACGAAAGTCGAGGAGCTTCGCGGCAAGGCGGAGCAACTTCGTTATGAAGCGGATCTTCGCATGGCGCAGGCCGAGCTCGCGGCAGAAAAAGCGAAAGCGGAAGCCCGCGTCCGGATGAGTGAAGCGAAGGTGAAAGCGCAAATCGCCAAAGCGGAAGCGGCCGTCCGTGCCGAAGAAGCGAAAGTCAAAGCCGCGGCTCACGCGGAAACGATGCAGGGACGCGCCCGCGACCTGAAAGAAAATGCCGCAAAAGCGGCGGCAAGCGTGGCCGACAACTTTCGCGGCGCTGTGGAAGATTTTAAGACAAAAACTATGGAGCGAGCCGATCAGAGAAGGAGAGAACAACGTGCCTCTCTCCCCGCCGGAGCCGCTTCCGCCGCAGACGACGCTGCTTCTCCTGCAAAAGCGGATGAAGTGGAGCCGAAAGCAGTGGAAACGAAGGAATAAAAGGCGGAGATAAGAGATGAGGAGCCCAATTTCGGCTCCTCTTTTTGTTTGAGGCATTCAGAGCTTGGAGCTTCAAAAAAGTGCACAGTGCACAGTACACAGGTTGGCGTGCTCGGCTGTTTTGTCAGACAGGATTGAGACGTCAGACATCAGACGATCAGACGTCAGACGAAAGCGGTGGCGCTCCGCGCGATTTTATAAAAAATGCGGCCGGAGGCCGCCACAAGTTAAGCCCTCCTTATTGGAGGAGGGTGGCGCGAAGCGCCGGGTGATGGGACGCCGAAGGCGCAATAAAAAATGTCGCGAAGCGACACCGCTTAAAGGCTCCGGGCTCCAAGCTCCCATCATTGACAGCCTTCCTCTTTTTCATTACAATACCGGTGACAGTCCGGTGGCGGTCTTCCCGGAAGGGGGTGATCGCATGACGGTTTACGAATCTTTGTCACTCATGGTGGCTTTCGGGACTCTGATTGCTATCATCATATCATTGGTGATCATGCTGCGAAAGTAGTCTGAGCACGAAAAAAGACCTGTCCAAAGCAGGTTGAACGACGGCCTTTTCTCAAGCAATAAATATATTGGGGAAGCGCCGGCGTCACCTCCGGGCTGTCCTTGACTCTATTATACCCATTTTGTCAATTTTGGCAAGGTGGGTATTTTATTGAGATTTGAGAGGCGTGACGGATGCGTTTTTGGCTTTGAGGCGTTTGGAATAGACAGTGCATAGTGCACAGGTTGGCGTGCTCGGCTGTTTTGTCAGACAGGATTGAGACGTCAGACATCAGACGATCAGACGTCAGACGAAAGCGGTGGCGCTCCGCGCGATTTTATAAAAAATGCGGCCGGAGGCCGCCACAAGTTAAGCCCTCCTTATTGGAGGAGGGTGGCGCGAAGCGCCGGGTGATGGGACGCCGAAGGCGCAATAAAAAATGTCGCGAAGCGACACCGCTTAAAGGCTCCGGGCTCCAAGCTCCCATCATTGACAGCCTTCCTCTTTTTCATTACAATACCGGTGACAGTCCGGTGGCGGTCTTCCCGGAAGGGGGTGATCGCATGACGGTTTACGAAGCCTTGTCACTTATGTTAGCTTTCGGGACTCTGATTGCTATCATCGTTTCTTTGATGATTATGCTCAAAAAATAATCCGCAAATGAAAAAAGACCTGCTAACCACAGGTTAATTTTCCGGCCTTTTCTCAATCAACGATATTTTGGGGAAGCGCCGGTGCAACCTCCGGGCTGTCCTTGACTCTATTATACCCATTTTGTCAATTTTGGCAAGGTGGGTATTTTATTGAGATTTGAGAGGCGTGAGGGATGCGTTTTTGGCTTTGAGGCGTTTGGAATAGACAGTGCACAGTGCACAGTGCATAGTGCACAGGTTGGCGTGCTTGGCTGTTTTGTCAGACAGGATTGAGACGTCAGATGCCAGACGATCAGACGTCAGACGAAAGCGGTGGCGCTTCGCGCGATTTTTTATAAAATGCGGCCGGAGGCCGCCACATAGTAGCCCTCTTCAGGAGAAAAGCGTCCGGTGGACGGTTTTCAGTGGCCGATAGGCCGGGTGATGGTCAACGTATGTTAGAAAAAAGTTTTTCAGCGGAATTTTTTTTAGCGAGTCGGTCCTTGGCTGTATTTTTCACATAGAGTTGTCCATCATCCGACCCCTACGGGGCACCGGCGACCGTCCACCGGAAGGTTGCCTCCTGAAGAAGGCTAACCGATGGCGCTTCGCGCATTTTTATGCGCCTTTGGCACTAGGCACAAACGTCGCAAAAGCCGAGCACGCCAATCCCTGTGCACTGTGCACTGTGCACTTGTTCTCCCCGTCTGATAAAAATCGTTTATTCATCCCCTTTTGTGTTGGCTCATAAAAAAGTTCTATAATGAAAAGTGAGGGAAAAGCGTAAAAAAACTTGACAATAACTAGGGGGGGGGTGATAAAATAATTTTGTATATCTATTTGCTTTTTCGCTAGCATGGCTTTTTCCTCGGGGGATGGGCTTCGGTTTTTTCCCGGCGGGAGGGAAATGATTGATTTGTTTCCGAATTTTTATTTGTTTCCGAAGTGGAAAAGGAGAACAAAATGAAAAAAGAAAATGTAAGACGTCTGCGCGTCGCTGTTTTGGCGATGCTTTTTTGTGGTGCGCTATCGAATGGTGCGGAAGCTGCGGAGGCACTGAATATTCAGATAAATAGTGGCCGTTGGGCGTTTTATGCAGATCCCAATCAGTTTAATTTTTCTAATGACAATCCAGTGCTTTTGCAATTATCCGCCAAAACCGCTGCTCCCATTTCCGGCGGGAATAACCTTGTCACGAACGGGCAGGTGTATTCGTATGTCGAGGGTAGGCTCCAAACTATCAGTGGTGGCGGTGCTTCATTTAAGGACAATCTGGTGGTGGAGGCTTCTACGGATGCACGCAGTACCACGGATACGTCGAAGAAAAATACACTTGTCGACACAGATAATAAAGTGCTGGCGACATTCAAGACGGGGAGCATCGGGTCGGGGGATACGGGTTTTCTTTCCGGCGGGACGGCGTATGCGGAATTGCGTCCGGTGACGAGTACGAATTATCTCGCGACGACAAATACGACGGCGGCAAATTTATCGAATTTGGATTCGGCGATCGGGAAGGTGAGCGCGGCCGGAAATTATCTTGTCGCGTCGGGGATGACGACGGCGAATAATGTGGCGGCGAATCTGACGAAGTTGGATACAAAAATCGGTGCGGAGCAGACGGGGAATTATTACACGAATAAGTCGGATTCCGTCGAGACGAAGTTGTCGGCTTTGGATACGGCGATCGGGGCGAAGACTTCGGTGTCGGGATTGTATGCGACGAGTGACGCGGTGGAAGCGCAGATGGAGAAGGTCGGGAAGAGAGCGGTGAAGAGTTTCGCCGCGGTCGCTTCGACCGGCACGACAGATGCGCAGAAAATCAAATTGACGACGTATGACGATCAAGAGGCGACGGTCAGTCTGACCGGGGAAGGCCAGGTGGCTTCGGGGGATGTGCGGCTGCTTTCGGGCGGGACGGCGTATACGGAATTGCGTCCGGTGACGAGCACGAATTATCTCGCGACGACGAATACGACGGCGGCGAATTTATCAAATTTGGATAGTGCCATCGGGAAGGTGAGCGCGGCCGGAAATTATCTTGTGGTGTCGGGGATGACGACGACGGATAATGTCGCGGCGAATCTGACGAAACTGGACACAGCGATCGGGAAGGCGAGCGCCGGGAATTACATTGTGGCTTCGGCGGCGGATGCGACGCATGATGTGGCGACGAATCTGACGAATTTGGATAATGCGATTGGCAAGGTGAGCGCGGCCGGAAATTATCTTGTGGTGTCGGGGATGACGACGACGAATAATATCGCGGCGAATTTGTCGAAGCTGGATACGGCGATCGGGAAGGTGTCGGGGTCGACGCATTATCTCACGGCGCAGGACGGGACGGCGTCGGCGAATGTGGCGACGAATTTGAAGGAATTGGACGATGCGCTGTATGATCACGCGAAGCTGGTGAAGTCGAATGCGACGAAGAGTGCGACCGCGACGAAGATTTTGATTGGGAATGATGCGGATTTCACGGGTGTGACGGAGATTTCCGTAGTGAGTACGGAGGGTACCAAGCGGACGATCAGCGGGGTTTCCGATGCGACGGCGACGGGGCAGGCGGCGACTTGGGATCAGATCGCGGCGAGCGGGAAGACGATCAAGCTGTCGACGGAGACGGAGACGGTAGGTGGGGTGAATAAGGGCCAGTTCAATCAGATTATTTCGAATGACGGGACGGTCTTGGCGACGTTCCAGAAGATGGATAAGATTTCCGATACGGATGAAGGTTTCGTTTCCGGTAAGGATTTGTACAAAGAGCTCAAGGTGACGGAGAGCGGGTCGTATGTGAAGAAGTCGAATACGACGGCGGAGAATTTGCTCGCGCTGGATCGGGCGGTCTCCGGCGGCGGGATTGTCCGCGTGGGGACGGAGAATAAGGATACGATTTATGTCGGCCTGAATCCGGAAGGGGAGACGACGTACAGCGCTGTGACGAGTATCAATATCGGAAACGGCGGCACGCGGACGCTGAAGGGGCTCGCGAGTGCGACGGCGGCCGGCGAGGCGGTGGAGTTTTCTCAAATCAATACGGTGACGCCGACGCAGGCAAATGGGTCGTATATCCAAGGGACTTTGAAGGCGGACAATACGATCAATCCGGCGGGGACGGTCGGCGCGAATCTGGCGGCTCTCGATGCGAAGGCGGTGTCTTCGGCGTCCGGGGTGAATGCGATTGATTTGTCGGATACGAGCAAGAAGTTGGTTTCCAATGACGGCTCGACGCTGGCGACGTTCACGCGGATGGCGGAGCTGAAGTCGACGGATTACGGTTTCGTTTCGGGTGCGGATCTTTATAATGAGACGCGCGAGGGAATCGCCTCGACGAATTATATTTCTTCATCGACGGACGCGGGTGCGAATCTGTCGGCGCTGGATGCGGCGATCGGGAAGACGGCGAAAGGGAAATATATCGCGGCGCAGGATGGGACGACGGTGACGGTGGCGACGAATCTGGCGGCGCTCGATACGGCGCTCGCGAATCAGGCGAAGCTGGTGCGTGTGTCCGATGACGATACGACGAAGATTTTGGTCGGCAGCGATGTGTCGCACGCGGGTGTGAAGACGATCGATGTGAGCAACAGCGGCACGACGCGGACGATCTCGGGGGTTTCCAGAGGGACGGCGAGCGGCCAGGCGGCGACGTGGGATCAGATCGCGCAGGAGGGGCAGACGGTCAGTCTGTCTGCTGCGACGCATGAGGTGAACGGAAAAAATATCCAAGCGAATCAGATCGCGACGAATGACGGGAAATTGGTGGCGACGTTTTCGATGATGGGAAATGTCGTGCAAAATGACACGGGTTTTGTCTCGGGCGGCAATCTGTGGGCGGAGACGCGGCAGAATGCGACGGGGACGTATATCGCGGCGACGAGTGATGCAGGGACGAATCTGGCGGCTTTGGATAGCGCCATCGGCAAGGTGACGGGCTCGAAAGGAACGGATCTTCATTATATCGATGCGCAGGGCGAGACTGTCAATGTGGCGACGAATTTGAAACAATTGGATGCCGCCATTTACGAGCAGGCAAGGATTGTGAGAAAGGGCGTCGATTCGGATGCGGATAAGATTTTGATTGGCAACGACGATGCGTTTGCCGATGTCACGACGGTGTCGGTCGCGAAGAAAGATGGCACGGCTCGCACGGTCACGGGTGTCGCGGCCGGGACGAAGACAGGTGAAGCGGCGACTTGGGAACAGCTCGCCAGCGACAATCAAGGCACGGCGTATGAGATGGATGAGAACGGCGTGATCACCGTTTCCACCAATGCGGGCGGGGAAGCTTTCAAATTGCAGATTTCCGGGAAGGGATCGATTGCGGACGGCAATGCGCAGGTCATCGACGGCGGCACGGCGTACACGTATCTCAATCCGACGACGGGCAGCTATGTAGAGAGCGGCGCGACGACGGCGGCCAACCTCAATGCTTTGGACAGCGCGATTGGGAAAGTGACGGGCGGCACGTACATCAGCGCGCAGGGCGAGACCGTCAGTGTGGCGACGAATCTCGGAGAGCTGGATACGGCTCTCGCGACGCACGCGAAGCTGGTCCGCGTCGGTAAGGTAGAAGACGGCGAGAATCCGAAGACGATTTTTGTCGGCAAAGACCTCGGCGACACGAAGTATGAGGTCGATACGATTGATATCGGAAACGGCGGCACGCGCACGATCACGGGCGTCGCGGCGGGGACGAAGACCGGCGAAGCGGCGACTTGGGAACAGCTCGCCAGCGACAATGACGGCGTGGCGTACACGATGGATGATGAAGGCGTGATCACCGTCAAGACCAACGGCAACGCTGACGCTTTCAAGCTGAAAATTTCCGGGAAGGGATCGATTGAGGACGGCGATACACAGGTGCTCGACGGCAATACGGTGTATGCGTATCTCAGCCCGGCGGCCGAAGGAAACTACATCAAGCCCGGCGTGGACGGCGGCAAGACGACGGCCGAAAATCTCACGGCTTTGGACAGCGCGATTGGGAAAGTGACAACGGGCGGTACTTATATCAGTGCGCAGGATGAAACGCACAATGTGGCGACGAATTTGCAAGAGCTCGATGCGGCGATTGCGGCGCAGTCGAAAATTGTCCGCGTTTCCAAAGAGGATCCCACGCAGATTTTGATCGGGCGTGACGGTGCGGATGAGACAGACTTTGCGAATGTCACGACGATTGACGTCAGCAACGGCGGCACGGCGACGCGCAAAATCACGGGCGTGACGTATGGCGGAGCGACGAACGATGCGGCGGCGTATGGGCAGATTCTGAAAGCAGGACAGACGATTCAGCTCGGATTGCAAGACGGAAATATGACGCTTCTCTCCAATGACGAGACGACGACGCTGGCGACATTCACGGTCACGGAAGCGGCCGTTTCCTCCGGCAATATCGGCATCATGACGGGGAATGCGGCGTATAACGAACTGCGGAACGACGTCAGCGGGAATTATCTCGATAAGACGCACACGACGGGGCAGAATCTGTCCGATTTGTCCAAGGCCATCGGCAAGGTGACGGGCTCGAAAGGCACGGATTTCCATTATATCGATGCGCAGGACGGGGACGCCGTCAATGTGGCGACGAATTTGAAACAGTTGGATGCCGCTATTTACGAGCAGGAAAAGATTGTGAGAAAAGGTGCCGATTCGGATGCGGATAAGATTTTGATCGGCAATGACGTTGCGTTTGCCGACGTCACGGCGGTGTCCGTCGCGAAGAAGGACGGCACGGCTCGCACGGTGATGGGTGTCGTGGCCGGGACGAATACCGGCGAGGCGGCGACGTGGGAGCAGCTCGCCAGCAATAACGGCGGGGACGCGTACGAGATGGACGCCGACGGCGTGATTACGGTCAAGACCAATGGAAACGCCGATGCTTTCAAGCTGAAAATTTCCGGCGACGGCAGTATCGAAGCCAACAGCGGGAAGCTGATCACCGGCGGGACGGCGTATGCGTATCTCAGCCCGGCGGAAAACGGAAATTACATCCGGACCGGCGGCACTGACGGCAAGACGACGGGAGAAAATCTCGCGGCTCTGGACAGTGCGATTGGGAAAGTGACGACGGGCGGCACGTATATCAGCGCGCAGGGCGAGAATGTCAGCGTGGCGACGAATTTGCAAGAGCTCGATGCGGCGATCGCGGCGCAGTCGAAAATTGTCCGCGTTTCCAAAGAGGATTCTACACAGATTTTGATCGGGCGTGACGGAGAGAATGAGACAGACTTTGCGAATGTCACGACGATTGATGTCAGCAACGGCGGCACGGCGACGCGGAAAATCACGGGTGTGACATACGGCGAAGCGAAGAATGATGCGGCGGCGTACGGCCAGATCCTGAAAGCGGGGCAGACGATTCAGCTCGGATTGCAAGGCGGAAATATGACGCTTCTTTCCAATGATGAGACGACGACGCTGGCGACATTCACCGTCACGGAAGCAGCCGTTTCCTCCGGCAATATCGGCATCATGACGGGGAATGCGGCGTACAACGAACTGCGTCCGACGACGACCGGAAATTATATTTCCGATCAAACGACGAAGGCGAATCTCGCGGCTTTGGACAGCGCCATCGGCGTGACGGAGGCCGGGACTTATATCAGCGCGCAGAAGTCGCAGAAAGGCGGAAAAGTCGTCACGGTGGCGACGAATCTGGCGGAGCTGGACAAAGCGATTGCCACGCAGTCGAAGATTGTCCGCGTCGGCGGGGAGAGCAATGAAAAGATTCTCATCGGGCGCGACGATGCGGATGAGACGACGTTTGCCAACGTGACGACCATCGATGTCGGAAACGCGGGAAAGAGCCGCACGGTCACGGGCGTCGCTTCGGCGAAGGCGGCGAATGAAGCGGTGGAATTTTCGCAAATCCAGACGAAGGCCGGCGAGACGCAGGCGAATGGGACGTATCTCACGTCCACGCTCGATGCGAATGGGAATCTCGTGGCTGCCGGGACGGTCGGTGCGAATCTGGCGGCATTGGATGCGAAGGCCGTTTCCACAAAAGAGGGGACGAATGTCATCAATCTGTCGGATACGAGCAAGAAATTGGTTTCCAATGACGGCACGACGCTGGCGACTTTCACGCGGATGGCGAGCGTCGCGGGGACGGATTTCGGTTTCGTTTCCGGCGCCGATTTGTATAACGAAGTGCGTGTCGTCGGGAAGAAGGGCACGACATACAATTACATCGACGAGGGCAACAGCACGGCGCAGAATCTGAAAGCGCTCGACGCAGCCATCAAAGAAGGAATCGGTGATACTTCGAAGCTGATCCGGCGGGACGGCACTGCGATTTTGATTGGAAATGACACGGAATATGCCGATGTGAAGTCTGTCGATGTCGGAAACGGCGGCACGCGGACGATCACGGGCGTTGCGGCCGGGACGAACAATACGGACGCGGCGAATGTCGGGCAGCTCGTGGCGAGCGGCACGGTCGATTTGTCTGCGACCGGAAATAAAGTGTATACGAACGGAGACAAGGAGAACGCGCTTCTCACTTTCACGAAGATGAAAGAAGTTTCCGCGAGCGATACGGGTTTTGTTTCCGGTGCGGATCTCTACAATGAGACGCGGAAGGATATTTCCTCTCTGACGAATTATATTTCCAAAACGGCCAGTGCGGGCGCGAATCTGTCCACGCTGGACGCGGAGCTCGCGAAGGTCGCGAAGGCGAATACCGATGCGGTGGCGGCGATCAATGCGGATCTGAAGGTGTCGGACGGTAATTATCTGAAGGAGGCCAATAAGGCCAATGCGAATCTGACGGCGCTCGATACGGCCATCGGTAAGGTCGATAAGGACGGAAACGTCATCAAGAAGACGTACGGCGATGACGGTAAGTTTGCGGTGAGTGTCGCGGACAATCTGAAGAATCTCGACGACAAGATCGGGAGTATCGCGGAGAAGACGGACGGGACGAGCTATACGGCGATCAGCAAAGATGCGACGGTTTCTGATAATCTCGTGGCGCTCGACAAGGCGATCAGCGAGGGCGTGGCGGCGGATTTCACGAAGATCCAAAATGCTACGAAGTATGAAAATGCGAAGGCGAGCGGCGAGAATGCCATCGCTCTCGGCAACCAAAGCGATGCGAGCGGGGCGACGGGCGCGAAGGCCATGGCGCTCGGGATGAATGCGTCGGCCACGGAGGAAAATGCTGTCGCGCTCGGGACGAAATCGAATGCGAGCGGGGCGAATGCGTTGGCGCTCGGAAACGGAGCTGCGGCGAGCGGAGAGGGCTCTGTCGCGATCGGCAGCGGTTCTGTGGCGAAGGAAGCGAATGTGGTCTCTGTCGGCAGTGAGGGCGCGGAACGCCGCATCACGAATGTGGCCGACGGCGTGAATGATACGGATGCGGTGAATGTGTCGCAGCTGAATCGGAGCTTCGCGAATATGCAGAGCGAGCTCACCGCGGATATCAATAAGGTCGGTGCGGGGGCTGCGGCTCTCTCGGCGCTCCGTCCGGAAGGTTTCGATCCGACGGATAAGATTTCCTTTGCGGTCGGCTACGGTCATTATCGCAGTGCCAATGCGGGCGCGCTCGGCGTCTTCTACAAGCCGAATGCGGATACGACGCTGTCTCTCGGCGGGACGCTCGGAAACGGGGATAGCATGATGAGCGCGGGCGTTTCCTTCAAATTGGGAAGCGGTGCCAAGGCTGGGATCTATCCGACCGGCGCGGCGCTTTCGCAGGAAATGGCTTCGCTTCGCAAGAATAACGACAAGCTTTCGGCGGACAACAAGTCGCTGAAGAAGGACAATGCGGCGCAAGCGATGGCAATCAAAACGCAGGCGAAGCAGATCGAAAATCTGAAAGCGGACAATGAGAAGATCAAGGCGGATAACGCGAAGATGAAAGCGGATAACGAACAGATGAAGAAACAGATTGCCATGATTCTTTCGAAGATGGAAATGTCGGAGACGGTGAAGAAAACGGCGGCGAAGTAATTCGCGCCGAATGCGCCAATATTTCCCGGATTCGACTTCCATATATATTTCTATTTCTCCAATGCCGAAATGGCAGTGAAAGGGGCGGGCGCTTTTGGCGTCGGCCTCTTTTGCTTGGGGGAAAAGCAGTGCACAGTACACAGTACACAGTGCACAGTGCATAGTGCATAGGGATTGGCGTTGCTTGGCTGTTTTGTCAGGCAGGATGAAAGTTAGCAATTAGCAATTAGCAGTGAGCAATTCAGGAACGCGCTTCGCGCGATTTTTATAAAATGCGGCGGAGCCGCCACCTTGAAGCCTTCCTTTTTCTAAGGAAGGTGGCCCGGAGGGTCGGAAGGTAAAATGCGCCGCAGGCGCATAATTTCTTGCGAAAGTAGAGAAGCGGATTGGGCCGGAGAGGTCATTCTTGTGGTACACGTTACAGTTGAGATTGTGCCTCTGCGAGGCACTCTATCTTCCGTCGCTACGCGCCACCTCCTTTCAAAAGGAGGCTAATCGGTGTCGCCAAAGGAGCTTGGAGCTGTGAGCCGGGAGCTGGGAGCACACAAAGAGGTCGAGACGTCAGCTGGTCAGACGTCAGACATCAGACGAAAGCGGTGCGCTACGCGCGATTTTTATAAAATGCGGCCGGAGGCCGCCACCTGAACTGCTCACTACTCATTGCTAACTGCTAACTTTCTTTTGCTCCCGGCTCGATGCTCGGTTTCTCTTCTTCGTGTTATAATGAAAGCATATCATCGAAATTTTCAGCAGAAGGAAGAGGCAGAATGGCGGCATTTCGCATTTTCGTGACGGGGCGCGTGCAGGGCGTGGGGTTTCGGCCTTTTGTCGTGCGATTGGCGCGGGCGGCGGGGCTTTGCGGCACTGTGTGGAATGCGGGGGGCATTGTCGAGATTTTTGCTGAAGGGGCGCGGGAAGAGATTGTTTCTTTCGCGGAGAAATTGAAGCGCGCGCCGCTGCCGATATTTGTGGAAACGCTTCGGATGGAGGAAACGGCGGCCGTCGGTTGCAAAGATTTTCGAGCCGTCGAAAGCAGCGGGATGCCGCACGCGCCTCTGTTTCCGGCTGATATCGGGATTTGCGAGGATTGCCGACGCGAGCTTTTCGCTGCGACCGACCGGCATTTTCGCTATCCGTTTCTGTCCTGCACGGCTTGCGGGCCGCGCTACACGATTGTGAAAAGTTTGCCGTATGACCGCGAGCGCACGACGATGGCGGCGTTTTCGCTCTGCGGCGATTGCGTGCGCGAGTATGTCGATGCGGCGGATCGGCGCTGTCATGGAGAAACAATTGCGTGTCTTGCGTGCGGGCCGTTTCTTTTCGGCAGGACACGGGCGGCGAAATTTGAAAAAGATGCGGCCTTGGCGGAGGCGATTCGACTTTTGCGAGAGGGCGCGATTTTGCTCGTGAAAGCGATGGGCGGCTACCAGCTACTGTGCCGCGGCGACGATGCGGCGGCGGTGTCTCGCCTGCGTTTCTTGAAACATCGCAAAGCGAAGCCTTTCGCGCTGTTGTTTCCCGACGTAGAAACGGCGGCGGAATGGGCAGTGCTCGACGAAAAGGAAATCGAATGCCTCACTTCGCCCGTGCGACCGATTTTGCTTGCGCGTCCGAAGCGCGCCGTCCTGCCGGAAGTGGCGAGTGACGTGCCGCGCCTCGGCGTGATGCTGCCGTCGACGGGGCTGTATGCGTTGCTTGCCGAGGCTGTCTCGCCGCTCGTCGTCACGAGTGCGAATCTGTCCGGCGAGCCGATTCTGTATCGCGACGCGGAAGCGGAAAAGTTTTTTGAAATGCACGAAGAGATTGCCGGGAGATTTCAAAACAATCGGGAAATTTTGCGGCCGGCGGATGACAGCGTGATGAAAGTGGCGGCGGGGCGTGCGCAAATTCTTCGTCGTACGCGCGGTTTCCTGCCGGAGCCGATTTCCGTTTCAGGAAACTGCAGACCGATGTTGGCGACCGGCGCCGATACGGACCCCGGTTTTTGTCTGGCAGCGGAAGGGCGGCTGTATCCGGCGCAAATTCCCTGCCACTTAGAAAACGAACGGGCGGCCGCGGCGCTGGCAGAGGCGGAGGCCGATTGGGAGACGATGCTGGGGATGTCTCCCGAAGCGGTCGTGGTGGATCGCCATCCCGGTTATTTCTCGTCCGCGTGGGGACGGGCGTTGGCGGAAAAAAGGAAACGGCCGCTTTTTGCCGTGCAACATCATCACGCGCACGCGCTTTCCGTCATGGCGGAGCATGGCTTGTGCGGCCCGGCGCTTGCCTTCGTTTTCGACGGCAGCGGCTACGGCGACGACGGCACGGTCTGGGGCGGCGAAATTCTTCTCTGCGAGGGGACGGAAATGCGGCGCGTGGGACATCTTCGCACCATCCCGATGCTCGGCGGCGACATGTCGATTCGGCAGGCGTGGAAGAGCGCGTTTTGCTATTTGCACGCCGCAGGACTTTCGGCCAACGATCCGCGTTTCCCCATGGTTTCCGCCGCGCTGTCTGCCGGGGTGAATACGATAGGAAACTCCGGCATGGGACGCCTTTTCGATGCGGCGGCGGTGCTGTTTCTCGGAAAAGAAGAAAACTGTTTCAAAGGCGAATGCCCGATGGCGCTCGAAGCGTCGGCCATGACGGCGCAGGCGGAGGAGATTCCGTTTCTTTCTTGGAAACCGGAAGAAACGGAAGAAGGGCTTGTCTGGGATGGCGCGGCGCTCTTGCGAGAGCTTCTTGCCGCCAAAGGAACGCCCGCGCAGAAAGCATTCGCGTTTCATCGGGCGTTGATCCAAATGGTCGTTCAAAGCGCCAAACAGTTTGCCGTTTCCGATATTCTTTTAAGCGGCGGCTGCTTTGCCAATCACATTTTGATGACCGGCTGCCGCAGGGAATTGGAAGCGGCGCGTTTTCATGTGTACACAAATGAAAAGGTCCCTTGCGGGGACGGGGGAATTGCCTTGGGACAGGCGTATTACGCGGCGCTCGATTTTGGATGGCGCCCAAGGCGCATATAAAAAATGTATGAAGATTTTGTACAGGAGAGCCTCCTTACAGCGATGAAGAGCCGGGAGCTGTGAGCCGGGAGCTTGGAGCGGAAAGCGGTGTCGCCTACGGCGATGATTTTTTATAAAAATGCGGGGAAGCCGCTTCCGATTAGCATTCCTTTTTCTAAGGAAGGTGGCTCGGAGGGCCGGAAGGTAAAATGTGCCGTAGGCGCATAATTTCTTTTGAAAGCAGAGAAGCGGATTGGGTTGGAGAGGTCATTCTCGTGGTACACGTCACAGCTGAGATTGTGCCTCTGCGAGGCACTCTATCTTCCGTCGCTACGCGCCACCTTCTTTCAAAAGAAGGCTAATCGGTGGCGGCCTTCGGCCGCATTTATAAAGATTCGCGCGAAGCGCGTACCTGCACTGCTAACTGCTCACTGCTAATTGCTAACTTTTTTTCGTTTGCTTCTCAACGCCGTGCACAGTGAATTATTTCAAGGGAGTACTTCATGAATCATACAAATTTTCGCCGTTTCCTCTGGCTGGCGGCTTTGACCGTTCCGATTCCGGCCGGGGCTTACGCCGTGCATACGCCGGATTTGATTTTGACGGCGGCGGGGATTTTCTTTTTGCTGTCGTTGCTGGTGCCCTGTTGGATATTGTCTCACGGTGGGGAAACGGGGAAAATCATGGCGGCGGCACATCCGGTGAGTGCGGTTTGCTTGAATTTGTTGATGGATTTCTTTGTCTTTCTTTGGCTTTTGTCGGAGGAGAAATTGTCGGCCGGGACGAATGTTCTGCTGCAAGGCGTCTTCGGGCTCTTCGGATTCACGGCGGCGCTGGCGGCAATGTTGCTTGCGGACAGAATTGGCTGTTTCCTGTATCGGCGGATTGGCGCGATGTGGCCGAAGCAGGTGACATGGATTGTTTTCGCCTTTTATTCCGGCGCGATTCCCGGGACCATCTTGGCGACGATTGGAATTTTGGCTCTTTTCAGTGCGGATCACGGGTACGCGGCGTTCTTTTTCCTTATCTCCGGCATGGTCATCATGCTGTATTTGAAAATCGCGCTCGCGATGGCGGCGGTCGCGCTGTATCTCTTTTTGGGGATGTCGGGAAACAAATGGAAACGCTTCACGCGCGCCACGTTCACCGGTTTCTTCTGGCTGGCGCTCGTGTACGCTTGCCTTGCCGCGGCGCAAACGTCGGACGGCGCGTGGCAGGCTGTTTCCTATCTGGTCATTTTTCCGTTTTTGTCCGATTTGTGGCTGGCTTTCGTTTCTCTGTATCTCGGGACGCGCGTCACGGAATGGATTTGGCGGGATTGAGTTGACAGATTCATCGCCATGTGTATAATAAGGCGCATGGAAACGGATTCCTGTTTCCTTTCTTGAAAGTCGGGGGATTTCCATTTGCCGGTATCTGCGGAATCGGACGAGGAAAAAGGACGGCTTTCGGGCGTTTCGACTTATATCTCACGGAAGAGAATAAGAACGGAGGAATTTCACATGGAAAAAATCAATCAAATGCCGGTTCACACGTTTCTGAATATTCGTCAGTTGACGGTGGCCGGTTTTTTGGCGGCCATCACCATTTTCCTCGGCATCACGGGGTATGGATTCGTGCCGCTCGTTTTTATGCACGCGACGATTTTGCATATTCCGACGATCATCGGCGCGATTGCGGCCGGGCCTCGCGTCGGGATGCTCGTCGGTTTGATGTTCGGGCTCTTCTCGTTCATCCAATCCATTCGCGCGCCCAGTCTGCTCCTGCAATTTGCCGCGGCGTACAATATCGGCTATGATGCGGCTGTGTGCATTTTGCCGCGCGTGCTAATCGGGCTCATCGCGTATCTGATTTACAAACATTTGAAGACGAAAGATTTCATCCGCGTCGCGGTCGCCGCGGTGCTGACGACGGTGCTTCACACGGTGATGTTCTTGGGATTGCTCTTCATTTTGGTCGGCGCGCCGTATGCCGCCGCGCAGGGCATTTCCGTCTCCGCTGTCGGAAATTTGTTCCTCGGGATCACGATTGCCAACGGCATTCCGGAAGCGATTGTGTCCGGGGTCATCGTGACGCCGATTATTTTGGCGCTGAAGCGGTCGGGATGGAAGATTTGATTTCCGGAAACGGAAACGGAGGGGCTGCGAGAAAATGAGGTTCATTTTCTCGCGGTTCTTTTTTTGTGG
>CAVHDO010000014.1:0-19265 GCA_963634795.1 Oscillospiraceae bacterium | reverse complement strand
TTCTCTTTCTTCCCCGGGGAAGAAAGAGAATGAAGTGCTGTAAGGAGCTCCGTAAGGAAACTTCCCGCATGATTTCACACAAAAGTGCCGCGAAAAAGCGGAACCATTTCGCAAATTTCATATGCGCCCATCGGCGCAAAAAAATCTGACCACTTGTTCCTCAACAGGAGTCCTCATGCACAGTACTTATATTCTTTTGGAAACCATGGCCGTCGGCTTTGGCATTGCCCTCCTTTTCGGCTATCTGGCGCAGAAATTGCGCCTCTCCGTCATCGTCGGCTATCTGGCCGCCGGCTTTTTGATCGGCCCTCTGACACCCGGCTTCGTCGCGGATCCCGAATTGGCAAACAACCTCTCCGAAGCCGGCATCATTCTCTTGATGTTCGGTGTGGGGCTCCATTTCAATACGGAAGATCTCATGTCCGTCAAAGGGATTGCGATTCCCGGCGCCATTGCGCAAAGCCTGGGCGCGGCGACCTTTGGAATACTCGTTTCCATGCTCGACGGTTACTCCCTCGTCGAAGGCGTCTTCTTGGGGCTGGGGCTCTCGGTCGCGAGTACCGTCGTATTGCTCCGCGTGCTGACCGATTGCGGCCGCCTCAATACCTACGCCGGCACCGTCGCCGTCGGTTGGCTCGTCGTGGAAGATATTTTCACCGTCCTCATGCTCGTCCTGCTGCCCTCCATAGGCCCCGCGCTGGCAGCCGGCGAATCCGTCTCCTTCCTGACCATTCTCACCGCCATCGGTATGGCCATTTTGAAACTCATCCTGCTTTGGATTCTCGTCATGGTCGTCGGCGGGCGCGTCGTCCCGTGGCTCTTGAAACGGATCCTGCGCACCCATTCCCATGAACTCTTCACCCTGACCGTCCTCTCCGCCGCATTTCTGACCGCCCTCTTTGCCGCGTACGTCTTCGACGCCTCCTTTGCGCTCGGCGCCTTCTTGGGCGGCATGGTCGTCGGAAAAAGCAAAGTCAGCCACCAGGCCGCGGCCGAACTCATCCCCCTTCGCGACGCATTTGCCGTCCTTTTCTTCCTCTCCGTCGGCATGCTTTTCCGCCCCGCCTTTCTCATCGAACAGCCCGTCATCATTCTCTTGGCGCTCATGATCGTCCTCCTCGTCAAGCCGCTCATCGCGATCGGCATCGTCTCCCTCTTGGGTTGCACCGCGGAAACAGCCTTCACCATTGCCGCCGGGCTCTCGCAAATCGGTGAATTTTCCTTCATCTTGGCGCAGACCGGCCTTGGGATGAATTTAATTTCGGAAAATATTTACAGCGTGCTCATCGCCTGCGCCCTCGTTTCCATCGCACTCAATCCCTTCTGCATGAAAGCCGTCCCGCACATGGTGCGCCTCGCCCGCGCCCATCCGGCACTCTGGCATTTCCTGAATCACCGCGCCGAAGCGAAGACGGCGGAAATCTCCCAATCGACGACCGATTTTATGGAAAACGCCCACGAAGACGAACAATTTGCCATCATCGCCGGCTACGGTCCCACCGGCCAAGCCGCCGCCAAAAGCGTCACCGCCGCGGGACTTTCCCCCGTCATCCTCGAAATGAATATCGACACCGTCAGCGCCCTGGAAACCAAAGGCATCGCCGCCATCTACGGCGACATCACGAAAATGGAAATCTTGAAAGCCGCCGGCATCGAGCGCGCCGCCTATTTCATCATCACCGTCCCCGCCACCGAGCCCGCGGCACTCGCCGCCATGGCCGCCAAAAATCTCAATCCGAATCTCATCATCTTCGCACGGACCCGCTTCCTGCAAGACGCCGATATCCTGAAAGACGCCGGCGTCGATCACATCATCTTCGAAGAAAGCGCCGTCGTCGACCGCCTGGCCGAAACCGTCGCAGAAACACTCGCTGAAAATTCCGAAAAAGAAAAAACGACGCACGAAGAAAATTGAAATTTTTTATCGGCACACAAAAAACGTCCGAAGATTCTTCATCGATAAGAAATCTCCGGACGTTTTTTTCATGTCCATCTATTTGTGCCGCTCAGCCGTTATCCGTTGACCGTTATCCGTTGACCGTAAACCGTTCCTCGCACCCAAGGAAATCATAAGCCAAGCACGTTCTGACGTCTGAAGTCTGACCATCTGACGTCTCAATCCTACCTGCCGAGAAAAGTAAGTACAAATCAAGCCTCGCTTCTCATCTCTGTCAGCAGAAAGCGATTATCACAAACGCCGCAAAAACAAAGAAAAATTCAATTTCTGCCTCTCATCTCTGCCTGAAACAAGTTTTCACCGCAAACGCCGCCATGCAAAACACAAATCAACCCTTGCCTCTCCGCACTTATCCCCTCCGATTCGCCAGCACATCCCGACGAATCAAATCCCTCCACGCGTAAATCACCGACGCCGCGAGGAAGAAACATAGCGCCGTCGTCCAGAAGACCGACGCGTAGCCGCATTGCATCGCGATCACGCCGGAAGCGAAGGGCCCGGCCACGTTTCCCAAGAGCGCGAAACTCGTGGAAAATCCGATCACAACCGTGCGGCGCTCCGCCGGGACGGCCGCTGCCAAAATCGTATTGGCGATCGGCATGACCAGACCCAGCGACAGCCCGACCAGCCCGCGCATCAGTCCCAACGTCGTCACCGTCGGCATGAGATATTGCAAGAGGAAATTGATGCCCGTCACAATCGTCGCCCACATGATGATATTCGTCATGGTGAAACGCTCCGTGAGCCGCGGCACCGTGAGCGACGCGCAAACGCTCGTCCCACCCGCGATGAAAATAATCACGCCGACAATCGTCGCGACGGCCAGCGCGTCTCCGCCCATCATGGCTTTGATATAGAGCGGCAAAATCGGCCCGATCCCCGTCATGCCGAAATTGCACAGAAATTGTAACATCACCATGAGGCAGACGACAGGATTTTTAATGGAATAGCGAAGCTGCGCCCAAAACGATTCCCGCGTCTTTGTCGCTTCCGCTTTTTGCTTCGGCAGGAAAACCATCGCGCCGATGAGACAGAAAACGGTCAGCACCGCGAAGACAAGAAACGGCATCCGATAGCCGAAAAGATCGGCAATGACGCCGCCGGCCAAGGGGCCGAACATGACGCCCATGACGAGAGACGCCTGAAAAATCCCGAGCGCTTTCGGTAAATTTTCTCGTGGCGTGCTGTTCATGACGAGCGCCATTCCCACCGCCGCGAACCCGCCGGACAGCCCTTGGAGCACGCGCAAAAACAAAAGTTCCATCGGATTTCTGACGAAATACATCAAAAATACGATAACCGCCAAAATGGTCGTGATTGACAGCAACGCGGCTTTATGCCCGTGCTTATTCGCCTGCAACGACCAAAACGGCGTGGCAAACGCGACGAAAAGCGGCGTCACGCCGGAAATAATCCCGGACCAAAAAGCCGCTTCGCCGGGATCCGTCACGCCGAGCTCCGACGTCAAAAAAAGCGGAATAAAAGAGACCACGCCGATAATCGCGACGCCGGTCCCCACTTGCATGGCTGCAATCGTCCACAAAATTTGTTTCCAAGAAGTCATAAAACCCTCCTTCCCTGCGAAACCACAATCTTCTTTTTTATGGCATCCGAATCTCCGTCCGGATACAAAGTCAAATTTCCTCTCTTCGCCCCGCAAAGAGAAGTGTGATAATTATAATCACATCTCGGAATTTGTCAATTTTTCAAAAAGTCGAAACAAAAAATTTTTGCGCGCCCGTTTCCTTTTTTATTTGACACGCCCTGATAATTTTTGTATGATAGTGAGGGAATATTTTCTCAGGAAACCGGCGCCCTGTTTTGGCGCGCCTCCCTTTTGACATCGCCCCGAAAAGGCGGTGTTTTCTTTTTGTTTCCTTCTTTCCGACGACAGGAAGGAGCGATATGAACTTGAAAAATTTTGACGTCATCATCATCGGCGCGGGTCCGGCCGGCATTTTCACGGCGCTGGAGCTCGCCGATACGGGCGCGGAGATTCTCCTCGTCGAAAAAGGGCGCGACATCGCCGAGCGGATTGCGCTGAATCGAGACCGGACGGCGCCCGCTGCTCTTCGCCGACAAAATATCGTTTGCGGCTTCGGCGGCGCCGGCGCGTTTTCGGACGGGAAGCTCACCCTCACGACGGAGTACGGCGGCCATCTGGACGACTACGTGAATAAGGGTGAGCTGGCGCGGCTCATTGCCTACGTGGACTCCGTGTACTGCCGTTTCGGCGGCGCGGAGCGCACGGTCTACGGCGACGAGCACAAGGACGCGTTGCACGAATTGAAACGCAAAGCCGCCGCGGCCAATCTGGCCTTCATCCCGGCGCGCATCCGCCATTTGGGGACGGATGTGAATGGGGATATTCTGCTCCGTATGCGGGAATCGTTTCCCAAAAATGTCACGGTGCTCTCCGATTGCACCGTCGAAAGCATTTTGATCGAAGACGGACAGGCGCACGGCATCCGCACGGAGAAAGGCACATTTTACGGCCGATATCTCGTGGCGGCACCGGGACGCGAAGGCGCGGAATGGTTTCTCAAGGAAATGGAGAAAATCGGCCTGCCCGTGGCATCCAATGCGGTGGATATCGGCGTCCGCGTCGAATCGCCGGCGGAAATTTACGAGCCCATCACCGACATTTGCTACGAATCGAAACTGGTGTATTACAGCCAAAGTTTCGACGATCGCGTGCGGACATTTTGCATGAATCCGTACGGTTTCGTCGTCACGGAGAACAACGGCGGCCTCCTGACGGTGAATGGACACAGTTTCGCGCACAAAAAGAGCGAGAATACGAATTTCGCGATTCTGGTTTCCAAACAATTCACGAAACCTTTCAAGGAGCCGATTGCGTACGGGAAATACATTGCCACGCTCGCAAATATGCTGGGCGGCGGCCCCATCGTGCAGCGCCTGGGCGATTTGCGCGACGGTCGCCGCACGACGGAAGAACGGCTCCGACGCTGTATGGTGCGGCCCACCATGCCGTCGGCGACACCCGGCGATCTCTCGCTCGTCCTGCCGTACCGTTTCCTGACGGACATCACGGAAATGTTTGAGGCTTTGGATCGGGTCGCGCCGGGGGCCAATTCCCGACACACGCTTTTATACGGCGTGGAAGTGAAATTTTATTCCGCCCGCGCCGAATTGTCTCCCCGGCTGGAGACGAAGATTCCGAATTTCTTTGCCATCGGCGACGGAGCGGGCATCACGAGGGGGCTTGCGCAAGCTTCGGCCGCCGGCGTCATCGTGGGACGCGAAATCGCAAAAAGAGAAGGAAAGTCGAAAGGAGATTTGTAAATGATACCGAGATACACCCGCCCGGAAATGGAAAAAATCTGGAATGAACGAAACGAATGGCAGACGATGCTGGACGTGGAAATTGCCGCCTGCGAAGCGAATGCCGAGCTCGGCCGCATTCCGAAGGAAGCCGTGGAGGTCATTCGCGAAAAAGCGGATTTCGACGTGGATCGCATTCACGAAATCGACGCGGAAATCAATCACGACATCATCGCGTTTCTCACTTGCGTCGGCGAACACGTCGGCGACGAAGCGAAATACATCCACTTGGGCCTCACGTCCACGGACGTCAAAGACACGGGGCTCAATGTGCAAATCAAGCAGGCTTCGGACATTCTCTTGGCCGATTTGGAGAAACTCGCGGACGTCTTGAAGCGCCGCGCCGTCGAATTTAAGTACACGCCGACCATCGGGCGCACGCACGGCGTCCATGCCGAGCCGACCACTTTCGGCCTGAAGCTCCTGCTTTGGTACGCGGCGACGCTCCGTAATATCGAACGCATGAAACGCGCCGCGGAAAATATGTGCGTCGGAAAGCTCTCCGGCGCTGTCGGCACGTACGCGGACATCGATCCCTACGTCGAAGAATACGTTTGCCGCAAAATGGGGCTGGCCCGCGAAGACATCGCGACCCAAGTCGTCGCGCGCGATCATCACGCCGAATACATCACGACGCTCGGCGTCATCGCCGGCACACTTTCGCAGATTGCCCTCGAAGTCCGGCACCTGCAACGCACCGAAGTTCGCGAAGCGGAAGAATATTTCTCGCCGAAGCAAAAAGGCTCCAGCGCGATGCCGCACAAGAGAAATCCCGTGAAATCCGAACGCATCTGCGGCATGGCGCGCCTCATTCAGGGCTACAGCCTGCCGGCTTACGAAGACATTCCGCTCTGGCACGAACGCGATATTTCTCATTCCTCCGTGGAGCGCGTCATGATTCCCGACGCGACGACCGCGCTCGATTACATCCTCGACCAGACGACGAAACTGATCGACAAGCTCCTCGTCTATCCGGAAAAAATGAAAGAAGATCTCATGATGACCGGCGGCCTCATTTACAGCCCGCGCATTCTGATCGCGCTCGTCGAAAAAGGCGCGTATCGCGACACGGCATACCGCTGGGTGCAAAGAAACGCGATGAAACGCTGGCTCGAAGGCGAGGATTTCTTTGAAAATCTCTGCCGCGACGAAGACGTGCGCCGCTATCTTTCCCCGGAAGAAATCAAGGCCTGCTTCGATTACAAACCCATGCTCACGCATGTCGACGAAATTTTCGCGCGCTTCGGTCTGTAAGGCCCCCGCGCTCATTATGGTATAATTGAAATATATTTCTCACAGTACATTTACGGAAGGAAACAACGAAATGGCTACAGCAATGGTCATCGGTGCCCAATGGGGCGATGAAGGAAAAGGGAAAATCGTAGATTATCTGGCGGCCAAAGCCGATGTCGTCGTCCGTTCCCAAGGCGGGAACAATGCCGGACACACCGTCGTCACCGGCGGCAAGGCCTACCCGCTCCGCCTCATGCCGAGCGGCATCATGTATCCCGGCACCGTCTGCGTCGTCGGCACCGGCGTCGTCATCGATCCTAAAAGTTTCATCGAAGAGATGAGAAACTTGGAAGCGCAGGGCATCACCGTGGAAAATTTACAGATTTCCACCCGCGCCCATATCGTTTTCCCCTATCACAACCGGCTGGACGAAGCGGAAGAATCGCGCAAAGGCTCCATGAAAATCGGCACGACAAAAAACGGAATCGGCCCCTGCTATGCCGATAAAATCAATCGCATCGGCATCCGCATTTGCGATCTGATGAATCCGGAGGTCTTCGCCGAAAAGCTCCGCTACAATGTCACGCAGAAAAATATGATTTTGGAGAAACTCTACGGCATGGAAGGTTTCGATTACGGGACGATGCTGCGGGATTATCTCGGCTACGCGGATATTCTCCGCCCCTATGTGAAAGATACGAATCACACAGTGAACGAGCTCATCCGCGCCGGCAAGAACGTCCTCTTTGAAGGCGCACAGGCGGCCATGCTTGATTGCGATCACGGCACCTATCCTTATGTCACGAGCTCGCACCCCATTGCCGGCGGCGCCTGCGTCGGGGCCGGCATCGGGCCACGAATGTTGCATAATATTTTCGGCGTCGTCAAAGCATACAGCTCCCGTGTCGGCGAAGGACCTTTCCCGACGGAGCTCCACAATGAAATCGGAGATCACATCCGCGACATCGCGCACGAATTCGGAACCGTGACGGGACGTCCCCGTCGCATCGGCTGGCTCGACGCCCGCGCCGTTCGTTACGCCGCCATGCTGAACAGCCTCGACTACATCGCGGTGACGCGCCTCGATATTTTGGACGACATGGATGAAATCAAAGTTTGTGTCGGCTATGAATACGAAGGTCGCGAGCTCGAAGAATATCCGGCCGACCTCAGCCTCTTGGAAAAAGTCACACCGGTCTATCGCACGTTCCAAGGATGGAAGACGCCCATCAGCGACATTCGAAGCTACGACGCGCTCCCGGAAAATTGCCGCTACTATTTGGAACAAATCGCCGAACTCATCGGCACCCCGATCGGCATTGTAAGCGTCGGTCCTTCCCGCGAACAGACCATTGTCCTGAAAGATGTTTTCTGAAAATAGAAACAAAACAAAAAAACGCAAGCCCTTTCTTCCGGTCTTGCGTTTTTTGATTGCATTTTATTTTTTATAAAACGGTTTCCTTTGTGCTCATGCCGTTTTTCAAAATTGTTTCACGTGAAACAAAAGCCGCTCCTTTTTTTTTGGAACGGCTTTTGTTTTGCAATTTATTTTTGATTTTCTTTACTCAGCGACGATTCCTTCTTCTTCGATCACTTTTGCGCAGCGGGCGCACAGCGTCGGATGGGATGGATGGCTTCCGACCGTCGGATCGTGACGCCAGCAGCGTTCGCATTTTTCGCGCGTCGCGGCCGCCACCGTGACCTTGACGCTGCCGCTCTCATTGGACAGCGCATCCTGCGGCGCATTTTCCGTGCCCTCCACGATGGTGACGGTACTCACGATGCAGAAATCGGCCAAGAAATCTTTCATTTCCGACAGCGTCGCAAGATCTTCGCCGTCCGCGTACACCGTGACATCGGCATCGAGCGCGTGTCCGATTTCTTTGGCGACACGCGCATTTTCCAAAGCTTTCGTAATCAGCGAACGGAGCGCAAGGCGTTTCTCCCATTTTTCTTCGAGCGCCGTATCGAGATATTCCGGTTTTTCTTCCGGCCAATCCGCCAAATGCACACTGTCTTCGCGCGGTGCTTTCGGAAGAGCTTGCCACACTTCTTCGGCCGTGAAAGAAATAACCGGCGCCATGATGCGAACGAGCGTCGTCAAAATTTCGTACATCGCCGTCTGCGCGCTGCGGCGGGCTTGGCTGTCCGCTTTTTCCGCATACAGACGATCCTTCAGGACATCCAAATAAATGGCGGAAAGATCCACCGTGCAGAAATTGTGCACCGCATGATACATGACGTGAAATTGATATTCTTCCATCGCCGCCGTGACTTCTTCCTTCACACGTTCCAGACGAAGCAACGCCCAACGATCGAATTCCGTCATATCTTTATACGCGACGGCATCCGTTTCCGGATTGAAATCATCGAGATTGCCGAGGAGATAGCGGAACGTATTGCGGATTTTCCGGTACACTTCGGACATCGCTTTGATGATTTTGTTTCCGAGACGCACATCGCTTTGGTAATCGACGCTGGAAATCCAAAGGCGGAGCACGTCGGCGCCGTATTGATCGATGATTTCCTGCGGCGCAACAACGTTTCCGACGGATTTGGACATTTTGCGTCCGTTTTCATCCATCGTGAAACCGTGCGTCAAAAGCGCTTTGTACGGCGCGTGCCCATTCACCGCCACGCTTGTCAGAAGTGAACTGTGGAACCAGCCGCGATGCTGATCGGCGCCTTCCAGATACATTTCCACGGGATAATCCATATCCGGCGTCTGGCGGCAAACCCCGTTCCACGTGGAACCGGAATCGAACCACACGTCCATGATGTCCGTTTCCTTCCGGAAATGCGTGCCGCCGCAATGCGGACAACGGAAACCTTCCGGAAGCAACTCTTCGGCCGAATGCGCCCACCAAGCGTCCGTACTTTCCTTTTCCACCACTTTCATTACACTTTTGACCGTCTCGTCCGTGATGATGTATTTCCCGCAATCTTCGCAATAAAATGCGGGAATCGGCACGCCCCAGGACCGCTGACGGGAAATGCACCAATCCTGACGATCGCGAATCATATTGTACAAACGATCGTGACCCCAAGCCGGATAAAATTTTGTATCGTCCACGGCTTTGAGCGCCTGATTGCGGAAATCATTGATGGACGCGAACCATTGATCCGTCGCACGATAAATGATCGGCTCTTTGCAACGCCAGCAATGCGCATATTGGTGATGCAGCGATTTCTTTCCGAGGAGCATCCCCGCGTGCGCCAGACGGGAAATTTCTTTTCCTTCCGCATCCCAAGTGGAGAGTCCGACCAATTCGGGATCTTCGCATTCCGCCGTCATATTTCCTTTTCCGTCCACGGGACAGAGCGGCTCCAAATGCGTGAGCCCTTTGTTATTGTACGACTGCACGACTTCGAAATCGTCCACGCCGTGTCCCGGAGCCGTATGCACGCAGCCCGTACCGGCATCGAGCGTGACGTGATTTCCCAACAGCACATACGAAAGCCGATCAATCAGCGGATGACGGAACGTCGCCATTTCCCATTCTTCGCCCTTCATCTCGCGCCCGACAAATTCGTACTCGGTGATGCCGCAATCGGAAAGAGAAGACGGCGCCAAATCCTTGCACATGAGATAGTACGCATCCGCTTCCTTGTCGTGCACCCAGACATAATCGAGCTTCGGATTGACGCAGATTGCCAAATTCGCCGGAATCGTCCACGGCGTTGTCGTCCAAATCACGGCAAAAAGTTTTTCTTTCGGCACGCCGTCCGGCCCCAATCCTTTGATGTCGACTGCCGGAAATTTCACGTAAATGGACGGCGATTTCCGATCCTTGTATTCGATTTCCGCTTCGGCCAAAGCCGTCTCGCAATGCGGGCACCAATACACAGCCTTTTTCCCTTTATAAATATAGCCTTTGGACGCCATTTTTCCGAAAACTTCCAGCTCACATGCTTCCACCTTCGGATCAAAGGTCACATACGGCTTGTCCCAATCGCCGATGACACCCAAACGAATAAAATCCGATTTCTGAATTTCAATCCATTTTTTCGCATACGCCAAGCATTTTTGACGAAGTTCCAGCGGCGTCATGTTCGCGCGATCCTCACCGGAACTTTTCAAAACCGCATACTCAATCGGAAGCCCGTGCGTATCCCAGCCCGGCACATAATTCGCATATTTGCCGCGCATTGCATGATATTTCACAATAATATCTTTGATTGTCTTATTCAGCGCGTGTCCTATATGAATCGTCCCATTGGCATACGGCGGCCCGTCATGCAACACAAATTTCGGCGCCCCGTTTCTTTTTTGAAGACGCTTGTGATACAAATCCATCTCCTGCCACATCTTCAAAAATTCCGGCTCCTTTTGCGGCAAATTTCCGCGCATCGGAAAATCCGTCTTCGGCAAATGCAAAGTCTTGCTGTAATCCATATCCGTTTCCTCCAAAAATTCCATAAAAAAATCCCGCCCGTAAGGGGCGAGAAAATTTCCCGTGGTACCACCCTCATGACGCACGCGCCACTCGGTACAGCTAACGATGTCCCGGCGAGGCATTTCCTCCCCGCATACTCCGAAGTGATCCATCCGCAAATCCCGCACTCCTTTCCACCCATCGGAGCTCTCTTTGCCGTTTTCGTTTGCGAAACGTCTTCATCCTTGCAATATGCAATATATTATAAGAAACAGGAAACTTCGTCAAGAGAAAATTTCCGAAATTCAAAAAAACAAGAGAAAAATAAAAAAATATGATATACTGTTACCGTATCCATGCGTCCATAGCTCAGCCGGATAGAGCAACGGTTTCCTAAACCGCGTGTCGTGTGTTCGAATCACATTGGGCGCACCAAAAGAACCGTCATAAAACGGTTCTTTTTTCTTTCATGACGACCCTTTCCCGTTATAAAAAATTCTTATGACATCCCTTGCTTCCCTCTTTTCTCTTTTTTTGTTACAATAGAGTTATTCACAAGAAACTTTTCGTTTCATCCTTTTTCCAATTTTTATAAAAATCGCTTGTTTTCAATCAAAATCACTTCTTGAAATTTTGTTATTCACATTGTTTCACAGGCAATTTCCAACTTTTTTGCTAAAACAACAGACATTTTTCGCTTGGAGGATATTTTATATGGATATTTTTACGATGTGGGAGCAAATTTTAAGCTCTGTACAGCAACAAAATCCCCAATATTACAAAATGTTTTCGGAACAAATATTTCCTGTTTCTTTTCAAGGAAATATTTTGACACTGACCGTTTCCAAAGCGTATTTGATTGGTTGGATAAAAAATGTTTACGAGCAGCCTTTGAAATCCATCGTCTCTGCCCTCTCCGGTATAGAAAATCCGGAAATTATCATACAAACAAATGAATTACAAGAGAAACAAACAGATACTTTGCCCTCAACTTCTCAAAATTCTTCTGTTTTTCATGAAAATCCGGAACCTTTTCCCAAGAAAGAAAACGAAATTCAAACCGGACCGGCTCCGATTGATTTGGATGCCCTTATCCCTAAAACAATTTCCGAAGTCTCTTTACCGAGTTTGTCTGAAATCAATCGGCAAAATTTGATTTCACACGAAACAAAAACAAGCAATACAAAAACAAGAGATCAGGAAAATTCTGATTTTTCTACCGAAAACAATGATCAGACTTTCGATAATTTTATTTCGGCACAATGTAATTTGCTCGCATATCAAGCTGCACAAGAGGTTGCCCGCTCCGTAGTCCGTCACGATTACAGCATGAGCCTCAATCCGCTTTTTATTTATGGTCCTTCCGGATTGGGAAAGACCCATCTTTTGCATGCTATTCGCAATTACATCCATCAAAATGCGCCGGAAATTAATTCTCTTTTTATCACCAGTGAAGGATTCACTAATGAATTAATTCGAGCCATTACCAAATCCACGCAAGAAAATTTCAGAAAAAAATATCGCACCGTGGATGTGTTGCTTTTGGATGATATCCAATTTTTCTCCAATAAGGACAACAGCGCCCTTGAAATTTTCAATACTTTCAATCAGCTCTTTGAAAATAAAAAACACATCATTTTGACAAGCGATCGTGTCCCGGAAGATTTAAAAGGCGTGGAAGATCGCTTAAAATCCCGTTTTTCGACCGGATTTATTGCGGAAATTTCGCCTCCGGATTATGAGATTTGTTGTGCCATTTTAAAAAATAAAGCCGAAAGAGAATCTCTGCCCATGACAGAAGATGCCATCGACTACATCGCCAGTCATGTCAATAAAAACATTCGCGTCTTGGAAGGCGCTTACAATAATGTCAAAATATATTGCAAAACCATGCGCGTTCCCATCGATCGAAAAAATGTGGAAATTGCTTTGCAAAGCATCATCAAATCATCCAAAGAGCTCACAGCCGATCAGATTATCGATACGGTTTGTCGCTTTTATTCTGTCCCTCGTTCCCGTGTCTTAAGTCCCGGAAGACCTCAAAAAATCGTCATTCCGAGACAAGTCGCCATGTATCTTTGTCGGACCGAATTGGGAGAATCTTATCCGACATTAAAAGAAATTTTCCGCAAAAAAGATCATACATCCATCATGTATGCATGCGAAAAAACACAAAAAAATATGGATGAAAATCCTCAATTCAAAGCCAATGTTCTCCAAATCAGAGATTTACTCAGAAAATAGGAGAAAAATTTGCCGAAAACCTGTTTATAAAAACAAAAAACATTCCTTTTGTGAAATCAGTGAATAACTTTCTTCCTTCATACACATCTTTTTTCACAGACAAAAAGACGATAGTTTTGCGTATTTCACAAAATTATTCACTTTTTCACAGCCCCCTACTACTACTTCTTCTTTCTTTTCATTTTTCAGTTTCAGAAAAGGAGCAAACCCATGAAAATCATATTCGAACAAGAAGAACTTGCCCAAGCATTGGATATTGTCTACAAAGCCGCTCAACCAAAAGTCACTTCCAATACCAATAACGGAATTTTATTTACAACAAAAGAAAATGCTGTCGAAATCCAAGCCAATGATTATACTTTGGCCATCAAAACAATTTGTCCCGCGAAGATTGAAGAAGAAGGCGCTGTCGTCATTGCGGCTCCTCAATTGACCGGTATGATTAAATTGATGCCCAAAGGGTCCATCGTTTTTGAAAAAAATAATGAACAAGGCTTAGCTACTTTTACCGGAGGAAAAACAGTTTATCGTTTTCCCATTCGTCAAACCGATGAATATCCGGCTGTGACCCCGTTGGAGTTTGCCAATTCTTGCGTGATTGAATCCAAAATTTTGACGGATTTGATTAATTTGACGCAATTTGCCACAGCCGGCGATAAAGAAAAACCTCTTTTCAGCGGAATTTTGTTTGAAATGAAAGATTCCGTCATTACTTTGGCCGCGACGAATACACATCAACTCGCCACCAAAGAAGCGACACTGACGGTTCCCGCCGAAAATTCGGGACGTTTGATTGTGCCATCTTTTGTGGCATCGGAAGTCATTCGTTTACTGTCTTTGTCTCAAGAGGAAACAGTCAAAATCATTTGGGGAAAGCAGCATATTGCATTTTCTTTCGGAAATATTTACGTTATGTCTTCTCTCATCAGCGGAGAATATCCGGATTACAAACGCGTGATTCCCACAAATTTTACCAATCTGGCCGAAATTAATTTGGCGGATATCAGAGCCGCGGTCTCCATGGTGACTCCGATTTCGAGAGATATCAATTACAAAACCATCAATTTCCAATTTGAAAACAACGAAGTGGCGATTTATGAAGAAGATAAATCCATCGGATCGTCCAAAACCGTTCTTCCTTGTCGTTTTGAAGGTGAACCGCTCCACATTGTTTTCAACTGTTTTTATATCGAAGACATTTTGAAACATTCCAAAGGAGAACATGTGATTTTCCATTTAATCAAAAACGGGCCGATGCTGGTCGAGCAAGAAGAAGATAAAAATTATCGCTATGTCGTGACGCCGATGAGAGGTCGCTGATGGAAACGATTTCCATTCATACCGATTGGATTCAGCTGGATCAAGCTTTGAAAAAAGAAGGCATCATTGGGACCGGCGGAGAAATGGCTTTCTTTTTGGAGAGTCATGTTGTTTTGCTGAACGGAAAACAAGTCACGGAAAAAAGAAAGAAATTATTTTCGGGAGATTGTCTTTCCGTGCAAAAAAAGAAATATCAAATCGTACGGGAAATAGAAAAAAGCGAATGAAAATCTGTCATCTGCAATTGTTTCATTTTCGAAACAAAGAAAAATATGAACTGCAGCCGGATGAAGCTTTCACTGTTTTGACGGGTTTCAACGGGTGCGGGAAAACCAATATTTTGGAATCCGTTTTTTTTGCGTCCGTTGGAAAATCGTTTCGGACGTCTGTCAATGACGATTTGATTATGTGGGAACAGGAAGAGGGGACGATTCTTCTTGATTTTATGATGCGAAATACAAAGCATCAGCTGAAAGTGATTCTTTTACGAAAAGAACCGGCGCAATTTTGGATTAATCAGACGAAAATCAGACGGAAAGATGTGATGGGGACGCTCAGGACTGTTTTCTTTTCGGCGGATGAATTGCGTCTGATCAAAGGGGCGCCGCAGGATCGGAGACGTTTTTTGGATTTGGAAGTGTCTCAGGTCAGTGCGCGCTATTATGAAGAATTGTTATCGTATCAAAGAGCGGTGCAGCAACGAAATGCAGCGCTTCGAGATGCGCAAATTCGCGGGAAAAAACCGGATATCGATATGTGGGATATGCAAATTGCAAAAGGCGCCGCGTATCTCGTCAAAAAAAGAAAAGAAACCGTCGCACGGATGAATGCCGTGATGAAGGAGACGATGGCTTGCCTTTCCGACGGTCATGAACAGGTGACGATTCAATATATTCTGGGAAAAGGCGACGAGGATGCGAAAGCCGATATGACGTGGTATTTGGAAAAATTGGCTACTTTTCGGGAAGAAGATTTACGGCTATGTCAGACATCCGTCGGTCCGCATCGCGATGATTTGAAATTTTTGTTGGGCGGTCGCGATATTGCGCATTTCGGATCGCAGGGACAGCAGCGGACGACCATTTTGGCGCTGAAATTGGCGGAATGCGAATACAGCAAAAAAGAAACGGGAGAATATCCCATCTTGCTGCTGGACGATATCGGAAGCGAGCTGGATGAGATACGGAAAGAAGCTCTGTTTTCCTATTTGGAGCAGCACCGCATTCAGACATGGATGACGATGACGCAGAATCCGTACGCAATCGGAAAAGAAATTCGTTGCGATGAAGCATAAAAAGGAACCGAAAACATGAAACGAAGCGGGCAAATAGAAACGGTCGGAAAAGCCGTGGAAAATATAAAAAAAGAAATTTTTGAAAATGATGCCTATCGATTTTGGCTGTTTCAAAAAAAATGGAGTGAATTTGCCGGAGAAAATTTGGCGAAAGAATCCTATATCGGTCGGAGCGAAGGAAACATTCTTTTTATCTATGTCCAAAATTCCGTATGGACACAAGAATTATTCATGAAAAAAACGGAAATTTTGAAAAAAATCAGACAAGATGCTTACGGTCGGCGTTTCACGGAGCTTCGTTTGGTGGCAGCCTCGGAAACAGCCGCGTTTCCGACAAAAACAAATGTCGAAAAAGAGAGGGAAATATATCGGGCGGAAAATCAAGATGAAAAAGAACCGCTCACCGCGCAAGAAGAAGTCTGGGTAAAACAATTCATGGAAAAAAGGGTGCCGCAAAAAGAATTGCGGGAGACGCTCACTCAAATGATGGAAAAAACATTGCAAAGAAGAAAAGCGGATCTGGCGGACGGATATACGCCGTGCCAAAGATGCGGATGTCTTTGTCCCGTGGAGAAACCGTTTTGCAAAAGTTGCGAAATCAAAGAAAAGGAGAAAATCAAAAGTCGGATTTTCTTGCAATTGATGAAGGAGCCGTCGCTGTATTATGAAGAAATCAAAAAAAGAATTCCCTGCGATTATTTGCAATATGAAACGGCGCGGGAACTTCTGATCCGACGTTGCAAGGATCAATATTTCAAGGGATACGATTGCGATGAAAATCAGACAATGCTGCTGTCACTGCTGATTCACAAGCCGACGGAAGCGATGACGAAAGAAGAAATCCAAGCGGCATTGTCTGATTTGGCGCAGGAAAAGAAAAATATAGAAAGATACGAAAACAAAAAGAAAAGAGAGGAGAATCGGTATGCAAAAGGCCGGAGAGATTGATATTTTCCGTTATTTGGTAAAACCGGGCGATGAAGTCAAATTGTCCGATTTTTCGACGAAATGTGATATCGACATCAATAAAGATTTGGTGCGGGATATGTATTTTCCGGAAATTTTGGAAGATTTGGCGTTGCTTCAGGCAAAATTGTACGCGCAAAACAGCTACGGTCTCGTCGTGATTTTTCAGGCGATGGACGCGGCCGGAAAGGACAGCACGGTGCGCCGCGTTTTTTCCAATTTGATTCCGAGCGGGCTCAATGTGGTGTCTTTCAAGCGGCCGAATACGGAAGAAACGGACCACGATTATATGTGGCGAATCAATCGGGAGCTTCCGCGGCGCGGAGAGATTGGGATTTTCAATCGTTCGCATTACGAAGATGTCGTGACGGTGCGCGTGCACGATTTGCTCAAGCAGGATAAATTGCCGAAAAAGCTTGTGGACAAAGACATCTGGGATACGCGGTATCGTCAATTTCGGAATTGGGAGCGGTATCTTTTTGAAAACGGGTTTCCCGTGATCAAAATTTTTCTCCATGTTTCCAAAGAGGAGCAGCTGAAACGTATCGCCGATCGGATTCTGAATAAAAAGAAGAATTGGAAATTCGATATTTCCGACATCACGGAGCGGCGGTATTGGGACACGTATCAGAAATTGTACGGCGAGGCCATCGAAAAAACGTCGACGGAGTACGCGCCGTGGTACATTGTGCCGGCGGACAACAAATGGTATACGCGTTTTGTCGTGGCGCGAATTGTCGAGCGGGCAATGCATAAATTGGCGCCGGAATTTCCGGAAATGAGCGAGGAAACGAAGGCGCAGCTCGAAAAAATTCGGCAAATGGTGGAGAGCGGTCATGTCGGGATGTTGGATGAGATGGAATGAATCCGTGGTTTGTTGTCCGATGTCCGTTTTCCGTATGACCGTGAACCGTGCGTGAGTACTTTGTTTTTCATAAAATATGACGAACGGTAAATGGTAAACGGTAAACGGAAGACGGTTGTACAGAGAGGAATTTCAAATGGGGAAAAAACAAAAGCAAAAACAAGCGCCGGCAAAGCATGACGGGCTTGCGATGATGATGTTGCTGGCGGCGATTGCGCTGGGTATTTTCAATTTATTGTTTTACGGAGTGAATGTTTTTTCGCTTGGCATGACGATTTTGGCGGCGATTTTGCTCGGATACCGAATCATAAAAAAATAAAAACAATCTGAAAAGGAGGAGGACGGATGGAGATCACGGCGGTTCATGTCGCGTGCATGCTGGGCGCGATTCTTTTTGTGCTGGGCGCGGGAATGTATGTGTCCAAGGCCGTGAAATCTTCCGAAGATTACAGCGTGGGCGGGCGCTCGGCCGGCGCAATCATGATGGCGGGCTCCATTGCGGGCACGATCATCGGCGGCGGCGCGACCGTCGGCAGCTCGCAGCTCGCTTTTTCTTACGGTCTTTCCGCATGGTGGTTTACGCTGGGCAGCGGCTTGGCGCTTATCGTCATGGGGATTTTTTATGCGCGGAAAATGCATCGACTGGGCGTTTCCACGATTCCGGAAATTTTGGAGCGCGCGTTCGGCGAAAAAGCGGCGATGATGTGCACGGTGATTTCCTCCGTCGCGCTGCTGCTCTCCATCGTCGCTTCCGGACTCTCCGGGATTTCTTTTATCGCGCTTTTTTTCGGCGTGCCGTCTTGGGCAGGCGCCGTCATTCTTTGTGCTTTCGTGATTTTGTACACCTTTTTCGGCGGTATGAAAAGCGCAGGTGTCTCCGGCATTTTGAAAATGCTCATTATTTTCTTTTCGCTGTTTATCGCCGGAGCATCAGCTTTTTCCTCCCTTCGCGACATGGAAAATTTTTCGAGCGTGTTTCCCGCGATGCCGTGGCTCTCTCTTTTGGGCGGCGGCGTGCAGGAAACTTGTTTCAGTCTGTTTTCCGTCTTGGTCGGCGTCCTGTGCACACAGTCGTATGTGCAATGCATTTTTTCCGCCGCGACGTCGAACAAAGCAGCATGGGGTTGCATTTTGGCAGCGTTTATCATCATCCCTGTTGGGCTGCCGTCAGTGGCGATTGGGATGTACATGCGCGCTTTTGCACCGGAAACAGAGCCCGTGCTTGTGCTTCCCCTGTATCTTTTGAATCATGAAAACGCGGTGCTGGCAGGAATTTCCCTGGGCGGAATCATTCTGTCCGTCATCGGCAGCATCGGTGGCCTGTCGCTGGCCGTCGGGACGATGGTCTCCAAAGATTTTTTGGCGAAATGGTTTTCTGTCCGAAACGATCGCGTCCTGTTTTATTTGATGCGCGGCAGTGTCGTCTGCGTGATCGCTGTGTCGGCCGTCATTTCTCTTTGCGCCGCGGGTAGTGAAGTGCTCTTTTGGAATTATCTCTCCATGGCGTTTCGCGGCGGCGGGATTCTGTTTCCGCTGACGCTTGCCATCTGGAAACCCAATCTCGTCTCAAAGAATTGGGCTGTTTTTTCCATGCTCGCCAGCACCGTCGCCTCCATGCTGACGACGACAGTGCTTCCTCTTCCCCTTAATTCTCTTTTTGTGGGA
>CAVHDO010000013.1:16718-20340 GCA_963634795.1 Oscillospiraceae bacterium | reverse complement strand
TAAATTGCGAATAAGCCGCAGATTATGAGTTTCTGAGAATCGATGATACAATATCGCCAAATCAAAAAACATTCTCATTTCTTTTTTGCGCGAAAGGAGCGTATCATGGAACACGAAGAAAAACACAGCGGCTGCGGATGCGGCCACGATCATTCCCATTCACACGACCATTCTCACAGGGAAGGTCATTGCGGTTGCGGTCACGAGCATTCGCACGAGCACGAACATCACGAACATTCCCACGGAGAAAATTCGTGCGGTTGCGGACATGAACATTCGCACGAACACTCTCACGAGGAAGGTCACTGTGGCTGCGGTCACGACCATTCCCGCGAACATGGGCATGAGCATTCCCATGAGCACGGGCACGAACATTCTCACACGCACGGCGACGGTTGTTGCTGCGAGGAGGAACATCCGGCGCACAATCATAGCGGCGACAAGGATTTGTTGCACTACCAAAAAGACCTTGCCGACGTCATGAAATCGAAAGAAGAAATCGATTTGGATGAGCGGCGCTCGCTTGGGCACATTCATCACGAAGCCGACGCGGACACCTGCGAGGTCTGCGGGCACAATCTGTCCATCTGCCATTGCCAATTCTTGGAAGAAGGCTATTTCCACATTCACTGCCCGCTCGCCCGCCTCGATTGCCGCGATTGCGCCGCGAAGCTCGAAGGAAAAATCCGGGAAATGCCGGCCGTATTTTTCGCGTCCGTCAGTTTCCGCGACAAAGAGCTACGCCTGATTTCCAAAGAAGATCCGAAGACGCTCTTGCCGGCGATTTCCCTCGTCGCCAAAAGCGTCGACCCGGAAATTAAAATTCTGGAAAACGCGGCGCCCGGCACGTACAAAACGGCGACGTACAGCATCCCGACGCTCGACTGCCCCGTCTGCGCCGGCAAATTGGAACGCGTCATCAATGCCGAGCCCGGCGTCTTCTCGGCGACCGTTTCCTTTGCGACGAAGCAGCTCCGCCTCACCGCCAAAGATCCCGACGCACTCATTCCCGACCTCATTCGCGCCTGCGACGCCGTCGAGCCCGGAACCGTTATCGAGAAACCGCAACGCACAAAGACCGCGAAGCCGGAAGAGGAAACGATGTCCGCGACGAAGAAAATTCTCTACGCCGTCGCCTTTATCCTCTTCATCGCCGGCCTTCTCATGGATTATGCGGAAGGCACGATTCCCGCGCTCTTCCCACACCAAAAAGAAATCGTCCTCGGCATCGCCTACCTTCTTTTCGGCGGAGAAATTCTCTGGAAGTCTGTGAAAAATATCAGCCACGGCGAGATTTTTGACGAAAATTTCCTCATGTCCGTCGCGACATTGGGCGCCGTCGCCATTCAGGAAATGTCCGAAGCCGTCGGCATTATGCTCTTCTACCGCATCGGAGAATATCTGGAAGACCGCGCCTCGGAGCAGAGCCGCGACCAGATCACCGAAGCCGTCGACCTGCGCCCCGACACCGTGCAGCGCGTTTCCGGCGATACGATGGAAACGATTCCGGCCGAAGACGCCGCCATCGGCGACATTCTTCTCATCCGCCCGGGCGACCGCATTCCGCTCGACGGCATTGTGACGGAAGGCAGCTCGCAGATTGACACCTCCCCCGTCACCGGCGAGCCGAAACCCGTTTCCGTTTCCGTCGGCGACGCGCTGACGTCCGGCTGCGTGAACCAGAGCGGCACGCTCCGCCTCCGCGTCGAAAAGGTCCTGTCCGAATCCATGGTGACGCGCATCCTCGATTCCGTCGAAAATGCCGTCGCAGGGAAACCGAAAATGGATCGCCTCATCACCCGTTTCTCCCGCGTCTACACGCCGATTGTCGTCCTCTTCGCGATTTTGGTCGCGACCATTCCCCCGCTTCTTTTCGGCGGCGATTGGACGCATTGGATTTACACGGCGCTCACCTTCCTCGTCATCAGCTGCCCCTGCGCGCTCGTCATTTCCGTCCCGCTCTCCTTCTTCTCCGGCATCGGCGCGGCGTCGAAACTCGGCGTCCTCTTCAAATCCGGCACGGCGATTGAAACGACCGCGGCGACGAAAGCCGTCGTCATGGACAAGACAGGCACGCTCACCGAAGGGAAATTTGCCGTCCGCGCCATTTGCCCCGTCGGAAATGCGACGGAAGAGGAAATTCTCGCGACGGCCGCCGCTGCGGAAACATTTTCCACGCATCCCATCGGTCGCTCCGTCGTCACCGCGGCGGAAGAAAAAGGATTGACGATTCCCGGCGCGACCGACGTTTCCGAAACGGCCGGCAAAGGCATCACCTGCCGCGTGGACGGCGCCGCCGTTTCTCTTGGAAACAAACGCCTCATGGAATCCATCGGCGTCACAATTCCTGTTTCCTCCGAATCTTTTGCCGGCACGGAAATCTGGCTCGCCAAAGACGGTGTCCTTCTCGGCTCGCTGCGCATTTCCGACGAACTCAAGCCGGACGCGAAAGAAGCCGTCGCGCTCCTGCAGAAAAACGGCATCGCGCCCGTCATGCTGACCGGGGATGCCGCCGAAAGCGCCAATGATATCGGCAAAAAACTCGGCATGACGGACATTCACGCCGGCCTGCTTCCGGAAGATAAATTGAGCGATATGCGCGCCATTCGCGAAGAAAAAGGCGCCGTCCTCTACGTCGGCGACGGGATCAACGACGCACCGGTCCTCGCCGGAGCCGACACGGGCGCCGCGATGGGCAGCGGAGCCGACGCCGCGATGGAAGCCGCCGACATCGTTTTCCTCAATTCAAATGTTATGAGCATCCCGCAATCGATTGCCATCGCCAAGAGCGTCATTTCCGTCGCCTGGCAAAACGTCACCTTCGCCCTCGGCGTCAAAATCGGCGTCATGGTCCTCGGTCTCGTCGGATACGCAAATATGTGGCTCGCCGTCTTCGCCGACGTCGGCGTCACGCTTCTCTGCGTCTTGAATGCGATGAGACTTTTGAGGAAACGGTTCTGAAACATTTCTGTTGATTTCATTTCAAATAGAAAGCGTACTTATCTCCCAAAAATAAGTACGCTTTTTATTTGAAATCATTATTTTCCGTTTTCCCGATTCCACCCCCTTCTTATGTTTTTTCATTCTTTTACTCTACAATATTCACCATTTCTTTTGCATCAACACCGACTTTTTCCTTTTTATCCAAACTAGTAGTCTCCTTCTTTTCTTCCAATTTTTCTATTTTCTCTTTATCCGAATTTTCCTTATCTTCTTTTTCTTTTTCCTTCTTTATTTTTTCCGGATCCATCTTGCTACGCTCCGCGCGCGGACCTAAGGGATTATTCATGACGACGATGCTTTGGACGGTTCTCGTCTTGTCGTTAAGATAGAGAATCAAGACTTCATCTTTATCAGGCGAGAAGAAAATGTAAGCCGGCTGCGGATGTTTGTCGATGTAATTGATTTCGACTTTATCCGGCTTACCATAAACGGTTTCCATGGTGGAAATCTGATCGCCGACGGCCAGGCCGCGCGCCGTCAGCATTTGGGCGTCGGAGAGGAACATCGAACCGATGCGACGGCTTTTGATGTCCAGATGAAGCCCGTAGCCGGGATAGTAACGGATTTCTTCTTTCGGATTTGTCGCTTTGCGCTGCCACGTCTCCCAGGAGTGCTCGGC
>CAVHDO010000013.1:0-16492 GCA_963634795.1 Oscillospiraceae bacterium | reverse complement strand
GTCGGACGCCCGTAGAGACGCAGCACGTTTTCCCGCGCATCCCCGACCGCGACACCGCGATTGGTTTTCGTCTTGCTGTCCGCGATGTAAATCGCATCGACGCCCGGTTTCAAATTGTCGTCGTATTTGGCGGCCATGTCCGACACGAAACGCACAGCCATGGAAGGCCAGATATATTCGCTGCGCACAGTACCCTGCTTTTCACCCTGCGGCTTGCCGAGATGAGAAAGTGTTTCTTCATACGGCAGGCCGAGACGCACGCCGCCCGCCAGAAAATCGTACGCCGTCAGCGGCGAGGCGTCGATATCCACAATCACTTTCTTGTCATCCGTCGTTTCTTTCTCATCCGCGTCCGTTTCTTCGTCCGTATCGGCCTCTTCTTCGCCTTCCGCATCGTCCGCGTCTCCTTCCGTCGGATCTTCCGCGTCGACGACGTCCGCCCCATCTTCCTTTTCGTCCGTTTTGGGCGTGCCCGCGATTTTTTCCGTTTCCTTCGATTCGTTCGGCGCCTCCGCTTCCTTCTCGGATGCCTCGACCGCGGCCGGCTGCGATGCGCCCGCCACTTCCGCCGTCGCGCACGAAAGCCCGCCCAGCAGGAGAAGCGTGACGAGCCAAGTCAACTGCTTATATTTCATGACAAATCCTCCTTTGGTTTCCTTCTATTGTATAGGAAACGGCCGTGCTCGGCAAGCGTTTTTCACTCTGTTTCCAATTGCCGTTTTTTGAGCTGCCCGCACGCCGCTTGGATTTCGTCGCCCATTTTCCGGCGCAGCGTCGCGCTCTTCCCTGCCGTTTCCAAAATTTTCCGGAAACGTTCGCATCGATTTCCGCTCGGCGCGAAAAGACGAATGTGCTCCGTGCCGTTCACGGGAATCAGATTGACGTGGCAGGGTAAATCGCCCAGAAGACGACAAAGCTCCGCGGCATTTTCGTCGGACGCATTCACGCCGTCAATCAAAATATATTCAAATGTCACGCGCCGCCCCGTTTTCTCAAAATAGCGGCGCGCGGAGGCGACGACATCTTCAATCGCGTATTGCCGGCTGATTGGCAACAAGCGGTGACGAATCTCGTCATTGGGCGCGTGCAGGGAAATCGCGAGCGTGATGGGAATATTTTCGTCCGCCAGACGGTCGATGCCGGGCACGATGCCGCAAGTCGAAAGCGTCACGCCGCGATACGAAAGATTGAGCAAATCCGGGTCGTGCGCCAAATGAATAAAAGAAATCACATTGTCGTAATTTTGCAACGGTTCGCCGCTTCCCATCAATACGACGGAATGGATCTCCGCTGCCGATGTCTCGCGAAAGGCGTAGAGCTCGGCGAGCATTTCCGCGGCCGTCAAATTGCGCGTGAGGCCGTTTTGCGTCGACGCGCAGAAAGCGCAACCCATCGCACAGCCGACTTGCGTCGACACGCAGACGGAATTGCCGTAATCGTGCCGCATCAGGACAGTCTCGACCAGCGCGCCGTCCGCAAGGCGCAGCAACAATTTTTCCGTCTCCCCGTCCGGCGCCGTCTGCGTGCGAATGACTTCCGGCTTTTCGACGGCCGCGTGCTCGGCAAGCCACGCGCGAAGCGGCTGCGGAAGCTGGAGCATGGCGGAAAAATCCGACACGCCGCGCCGATACAGATAATCGGCCATCTGCTTGGCGCGAAATTTCGGGAAACCGGCGCCCGTCACGAGGCTTTGGAGCTCGGCGAGCGACGCGCCCCACACATTTTGCTTCATGCTTTTTTCCTCATTTTCGCCACAAAAAATCCGTCGCAGCCGTCTGTATCCGGCCAGAGCGCCAGCATCCCATCCGATGCGGTTCTCTCGCCCGCCGCGAAGGAAACCAGCTCAAAATCCGGATGCCGCGCCAAAAAATCCGTCACCTGCTCTTCATTTTCCGCGCGTTCCAGCGTGCACGTGCTGTACACCAAGATCCCGCCCGGCTTCACCGCTTTGGCCGCCGCGTCCAATAAATTTTTTTGCAATGGCGGAAACACGGCTAAATCTTTCTCCTGTCTCCGCCAACGAATTTCCACTTTTCGACCGAGGACGCCCAGCCCCGAGCACGGCGCGTCCAAGAGCACGCGATCATACGCCGCGACATCTTTCCCCTCAATTTTCGTCGCGTCATGCACCGCGGACAAAATATTCGTCAATCCCAGCCGTTTCGCATTCTCCGAAAGCAACTTCACTTTGTGCGGATACAAATCCCACGCCGTGACGCGCCCCTCGTTTCCCATCCGCGCCGCCATCTGCGTCGTTTTGCTCCCCGGCGCGGCGCATAGATCCAGAACGTGCTCCCCCGCCACGGGCGCCAAAATTTCTGCCGGGAGCATCGACGCACGATTTTGCACATACGCCTTTCCGTCCGCTAAGAAACGCCCGCGAAAAAACGGCCCGGCATCTGCGAGCGACAATCCGTCCGCGCACCACGGAATGTCCGTCGGCGCGCAGCCGAGATCCTCCAGCTCGCGCCGTAATGTTTCCTTTGATATTTTCATTGGGTTTACGCGAATGTCCGTCGGCTGCACCGATTGAAACGCACGAAATATTGCCGCGGCCTTCTCGGCGCCGAATTCCTTTTGCCAACGACGCACGAGCCAAGTCGGCATATTCATCGCAAGCGCCGCCGCCAAAATCGGATCCTCGGCTTCCGTCGGCAAGCGAAGCGTTTCCTTTTTTCTGAGCCAACTGCGAAGCACCGCATTCACGAATTTCACGTTTCCCGCATGCGTCACCTTTTTCGCAATTTTCACCGTCTCGTTCACCGCCGCCGAGTCCGGGACGCTATTCATATACAGGAGCTGATAGAGGCCGAGCAGCAGCAAAATGCGCACCGGCGCGTCCAATTTCCGCACAGGGCGCGCCGATATTTTTTCCAAATGCCACCAAAGGACATTCAGCCGCCGCAGCGTGCCGTAGACGAGCTCCGTCAAAAATTTCCGGTCTTCCGGCGAAAGCGGCACACGAAAAGATGCCTGCAACGCCAAATTGGCATAGGCATCTTTCTCCAGCACCGCCGTCAGCGCTTCATACGCCAGCGCCCTGGCCGTCTTCTGCTCCAAATCGTTCTCCTGCTTGCACTTTCGCGCCGCGAAGCCAATCGGCGGCGTTCATTTCCTTCTTATTTTCCGGTTGCAGACGGGAAATCCCGAGCACGCCCTCCCCCGTCGCGACCAAAATTCCTTTTTTATCCGTGGAAACGACGGTGCCGGGCGCTGCTGTCGTTTCTTCCTGTGTCAGGAAACTGCGATGAATTTTCAGCCGTTTCCCCCGGAAAACCGTGTACGTCCCCGGATTCGGCGACAGCGCCCGAATGCGTGCGTGCAAATCGACGGCCGTGTCCGTCCAGACAAGCGCGCCCATTTCCTTTGTGATTTTCTCCGCATATGTCGCCCGGCTTTCGTCCTGCGGCACCGCGGCGGTCATCGCGTCCGGCAAAATCGGCAGAATGCGAAGCAATTCTTTCGCGCCCAAATCCGCCAATATTTCCAACAACTCGCCCGAGGTCACCATGTCGCCAATAGCCGTCCGGACGCTGGAAATCACCGGCCCCGTGTCCATCCCGGCATCGAGCTTCATCAGCGAGACGCCCGTTTCCTCTTCCCGATTCAAAATCGCCCGCTGCACCGGCGCCGCGCCGCGATACTTCGGCAAAAGCGACGCGTGAATATTCACCGCGCCGTACGTCGGGATGTCCAGCACCGCCTGCGGCAAAATTTTTCCATATGCAATCACGACAATCAAATCCGGCGCCCACGCCCGCAGCGCCGAGAGCGCCGTTTCCTCTTTGAACGAAAGCGGCTGACAGACCGGGATTTCCTGCTCCAAGGCGTACTGCTTCACCGGCGAAAAGGAAATTTTTCCGCCGCGCCCGTTCACCCGATCCGGCTGCGTGTACACGGCGACCGGCTTATGTCCCGCCTCGCAAAGCGCGCGAAGCGGCGAGAGCGCAAAGCCCGGCGTCCCCATGAAAACGATGCGAAGTGATTTATTCATTCTTTTTTCCCTTGCGGAGCGTCACCGCTTTTTCGATGAACAAAATCCCATTTAAGTGGTCCGTCTCGTGCTGAATGCAACGCGCGAGCAACCCCTCCGCTTTCTTTTGGTGCGTCTTCCCGCGCCGATCCTGATACGTCACGACCACGCGCGCATACCGATTCACGTCGCCCGACAAATCCGGAACCGAAAGGCACCCCTCCGCGTCCAAAATCATCTCGTCATCCACCGGCTCCCAGACCGGATTGATGTACTCGTCGTATCCGGATTCTCCGTCGTCGGCGACAAAAACGCGGAGCGACACAGCCACCTGCGGCGCCGCGAGCCCCACGCCGTCCGCTTCGTATAAAGTTTTCTTCATACCTTCCAAAAGATGTTTCAAATTTTTATCGAAACTCGTCACCGGCTCCGCGACGGCCGCCAAAATCGGATCCCCCGCCTGAATAATTTTCATATCGATCCTTCCTTTTCTTTTCGTTTCTGTGTTTCCAATTATATCATATGAAGGAAAAGGGAAGAGAGAAGAGAGAAGAGAGAAGAGGGAAGAGGGAAGAGGGAAGAGAGAAGAGAGAAGAGAGAAGAGGGAAGAGGGAAGAGGGAAGAGGGAAGAGAATAGAGAGGCAAAACTTTTTTCGTGTTTTATTTACCATGAATAAAATATGCTCTATAGGCAATCTGTGATTAAGTACGCCCCAAAATTTAGCGTTACCAAAGTTGCTATCCATTACTATGAAAATCGCTAACTTATTTATCGCTGGATGAAGCGTTATGACGGTACTTTACAATCTTTGGCTAATCATTCCCATCAGCCGCATAACCATCCTAATAAACATACGAAAGATAAAATTGAACTCATTTTGAATATGCATAGAAGAAACACACATACCGGCATTGTTCGATATTGGTGTAAAGTATGTTTCAAATGATATAGATACTCCATCTCAAGCTATATAATTTCTGCGGAAAAGGTATATCATAAAAGATAAATCCATGCAATTCATTAAACATTGTTTTAAGAAATGTTCGTATCCAATCGAATGCGTACAAATTAATAACAAGTTTGACTTTACCGATTTGATGGCATATTCAAAGAATCCTCCATTATCGCTATTTAAAAACACCTTTGCAAAATAAGGATAAAACTAAAAAATTCATTCTTTTACTCTAAGGCATTATGAGAAAGTAGATTTGAATGATTGAAAGGACTTACTTTGCGATATGTTTCTTCTCTTCTCTTCTCCTTTCGCAGTCATTAAACTTTGGTGACTCGCTCGAAAAAGCTTGTGATGGCTTGGAAAATTTTCCACGCAAACAAGAAACCTTTTCAAACTGGCAATGAAGAAAATAATACACTACCAATATCAAGCCTTCCTTTCCCCAAAATAAAACGCCCGGCGAGGGGCGCTTCGTTTCGTTTCATTAAAATTAATTAAACTTCTGCACAAGAGTAGCAAGTTTGTTTCCTATCTTCGGAATCGAGGCGACGTCTTCGGGGCGAATGGCTTTGGTGAGGATGGTGGCCGCGGCGTAGACGACCATGCCGACGAGGATGGCGGCGAGGGTGGCGAGGGTGTTGCTGTGAAGGACGGGATAGAGCGCGATGTACACGCCGTACACTGATGCGGCCATGACGCCGGCGGAAAGGAAGCAACGAATCATGTGGCCGATATCGGGACGATATTTCATATACTTATAAAGGAAAAAGAGATTCAGAATCGCCGCGACGCCGAAATCTGCGTTCGTCGCCCACGCCGCGCCGAGGACGCCCCAGGCGGGAAGCGCCGTCAAATTCCAGGAGAGGACGATTTTGACGAGCGCGGAAACGGCCATATTGATGAAAGGAATCGCGGTCTTGCCCATCCCCTGCAGGACACCGGTCGTGACTTGCTGGACGCCGAGGAGGAAAACGCCGAAGCTCATGACGGCGATGCACGGGCCCGCGTCGGGGATAGCGTAGAGCATAGCGGAAATCGGCGTCGCGATGACGCACATCCCCGCGAAGGCCGGAATGGTGATGATATTTGTGATGCGCATGGCGAGTTTCGTGCGCTGGCGTATGCTGTCCCAATTTTTATTGGCGACGGCTTCGGAAACAATCGGCACGAGGCTGGCGGCCAGCGACGCGGTCAAAATCGTCGGCATATTGACGAGCGCGGTCGCCATGCCGGTGAGGTAGCCGAAAAGTGTCGTCGCTTCTTCGACGGCAAAGCCCGCGACTTCGAGGCGGCGCGGCACGATGAAGAGGTCGATATTGGAAACAATCGGCAGCATGATATTCGCCAAGGAAACGGGCACGGCCAGGACGAGGAGGCGCTTGATGATCTTCAGCGTGGAATCCGGCACGATGTCGCGATTTCGATTTTCATACATTTCTTTTCGCCACGAGCGATTTTGCCGGTAGAACCAAATCAGGACGAGGATGGCGACCAGAGCGCCGGGCGCCGCACCGAATGTGGCTCCCGCCGCGCCATATTCAAGTCCGTAGCGCATGAGAAAGACGGCGAGGCCGATCATGGTCACGACGCGGACGAGCTGCTCGATGATTTGGGAAACGGCGGTCGGCGTCATGCTCTGCAATCCCTGAAAATAGCCGCGCAGTGTCGCCAGCACGGTCGCCAGCAAAACGGCGGGTGCCAAGGCGAGAAGCGACCAATAGGCGCGCGGGTCGGTGACGATATGCGTATCAATCAGCCATTGCGCGCCGAAATACAAAAGGGCGCTGAAAAAGAGCCCGGTAAAGGTCAGTGCCAAAAGGGAAATCCGAAAGACGCGTTGCCCGCCCAAATAATCGCGGACGGCATTTTTCTCCGCGACCATGATGGAAATGGCGACGGGAAGCCCGGCCGAAGACACGGCAAGGCAGAGAAGGTAAATCGGATACGCCATCTGGTAAAGTCCGATACCTTCCCCGCCCAAGAGCCGGGACAAATAAATTCGACTCCCGGCGCCGATAAATTTGACGATGATCCCCGCGACAGTCAGAATCATCGCGCCCTGTACAAATGTATTTCTTTTCACATTACACCCAATGAAAAATGTTTTACCTCTGGCTTCACAAAGAGTTCAAGACATCAGACGTCAGACGTCAGACATCAGATGCTTGCTCTACTTTTTTTTACACCGGTTTCAAGTAACTGTCAGCTTAAAAATTTTGAAATCGTTTCCGCATTTTCGAAAAATTTCGCGCAAGACAAGCACCGCTTTCAGTCTGACGTCTGATTGTCTGATGTCTGACGTCTCACCGCCCACAATTCTCTTTGACCGCCGTCAGGAATCCGATCAGCCAGGGAATCGGCTTTTCGGGGACGGCTTGTTTTTTTATTGTAACACGGAGCGGCGCTTGTGGCAAAAAGTGGATGAGCTTCAGATACTCCGCCGGGAGCTCCATGGGCGAAAAATGCGCGAGCGGCTTTTCATCCGCCCAGGTGATGAGCCACGCGTCCTCTTCCGTTCCGATGCTGCCGACGCCCAAATTTTTCGCGAGCACCCGGAGGCGCGCGACCGCCAAAAGACGCTTGACCGGCGCAGTGAGTTTCCCGAAACGATCCGTCATTTCCTTTTGGAGCTCCGCAAGTTCCGCCTCCGTTTCCAGCGCGGCGAGGCGGCGGTACAATTCAATTTTCACTTCCGCATTCTTGCTGTAGGCGTCGTCGATGTACGCGTCGTCCGAAAATTCGATGCGCGTGTCGGGCAATTCGCGCGGCGGCGCCTCTCCCTTCTGCTCGCATTGGAGCCGTTTCACCGCAGCGTCCAGCATCGTGCAATACGTCGCAAAGCCGACCGCCGCGATATTTCCGTGCTGCGCCGAGCCCAGCAAATTCCCCGCCCCGCGGATTTCCAGATCCCGCATCGCGATTTTGAAACCGGCGCCCAAATCCGTGAATTCGCGAATCGTATTCAGCCGCTTCTCCGCCGTTTCCGTCAACATTTTCCCGCGCCGATAGAAGAAATACGCGCGCGCGATTTTATCCGAACGCCCCACGCGCCCGCGCATTTGGTACAGCTGCGAGAGCCCCATGCGATCCGCGTCGTAGACAATCATCGTGTTCGCATTCGGCTGATCGATGCCGTTTTCCACAATCGTCGTGCAGAGCAGCACATCGTATTTCCCTTGGAAAAAATCGTACACGACCCGCTCCAGCTCGTCGCCCGCCATCCGCCCGTGCGCGACGCCGATGGATATTTCCGGCGGCAAGAGCGTCCGCAAATGCGCCGCCATCGCTTCAATCGTCTGGATGCGATTGAAAATGAAATACACTTGCCCGCCGCGTTCCTTTTCGCGCAGAATCGCTTCCTTGGCGACGGCGTCGTCATACTCCGTCACATACGTCTGGATGGCGTGGCGATTGGCCGGCGGCTCCGTCAACGTCGCCATATCGCGCAGCCCCGCCAGACTCATGTGGAGCGTCCGCGGAATCGGCGTCGCCGAGAGCGTCAGCACGTCAATGCCCGCCTTGCGCGATTTCCATTTTTCCTTTTGCGCCACCCCGAAACGCTGCTCCTCATCCACGACGAGCAGCCCCAGCCGCTTGCTTTCGATTTCTTTCGACAAGACCGCGTGCGTCCCGATCAGCACATCGACATCCCCATGCGCAAAATCGTACAAAATATTTCGCTTTTCCTTCGCCGACGCGAAACGATTCAGGCAACGGATCGTGACGCCGAAGGACTCCATTCGCTCGGAAAATGTCCGGAAATGCTGCACCGTCAGCACTGTCGTCGGCGCGAGCACCATCGCCTGGTAGCCGCTCATCACGCATTTGAAAACTGCGCGCATCGCGACCTCCGTTTTCCCGAAACCCACGTCCCCGCAGAGCAACATTTCCATCGGCTCCGGCTTTTCCATGGCGCGCTTGATTTGCATCGTGGCGCGGAGCTGGTCCTCCGTTTCCACATACGGAAACGCGTCCTCAAATTCCAGCTGCTCCTTCGTGTCCGGCGCGAACGCGATGCCCTTCGTGATTTCCCGTTTCGCATAAATTTGCAGGAGCTGCCCCGCCATTTCCTCGATGGATTTTTTCGCGCGGCTCTTGACTTTTTCCCACTGCACGCCGCCCATTTTCGACAGCGTCGGCACGGCGCCCTCCGCCCCGATGTATTTTTCCAGCGAAGAAATTTGCTCCATCGGCAGATACAGCTTGTCGCCGTCCGCGTATTGAATCGTCAGATAATCGCGATGCGACCCGTCCATTTCTATCGTTTTCAGCCCGACGTAGCGCCCGATGCCGTGCGTTCTTTGGACGACGTAATCCCCCTCCGCCAGCTCGTGAAAGAAACGAAGCGGCTTTCCGCTACCCGATTTTTGGCGCTGCCGAGACAGTTTCGGTTGCCCGAGCAAATCGCCGGCGGCAAAAAGCGCCAACTTCTGCGGACGCCACTCGAAACCCTTGCTGATGATCCCCGTCTGAAAGGAAACAGCGCCCGGCCGCTCTTTTGCCGAAATCGCGATCCCCTCCGCCGCCAGATACCGCTCAATTTTTTCTTTCTCGAAATCATTGGCGGCGGCAATCGAAATCGTCCAGCCGTCATGCAACCGCAGCCGTGCTTCGTCGGCGAAAAGGGAAAACTGTTTCCGGAAATTCGTCGCGGCCTGCCCCTCCCACGCCAAAGACGCCCGCACCGACAATTCGGGAAACGGGCGGTGCAGCGTGGAAAGAATCAAGGACGACGAGATTTTTTCCGCCAGCACCGGCCACGAGAACGCGCGATTCTGGTTTTCTTTTTCTTCCTTTCGAAATTTCCGGATCTCATTTTCGATGTGTTGCGGCTCGTCCAAAACGAGAAACGCGTCAGCCGCATACTCCAAAAGCGACGACTCCCCCGCTTCCGTCTCGGCGGGCAGAACGAAAGCCTCCTCGCAAGTCGCCGTGGAGCGCTGCGTGTCCACATCGAAGACGCGAATCGATTCGATTTCATTGTCAAAAAATTCCAGACGATACGGCTGCGATTCATTCACCGCGAAAATGTCGACGATGTCCCCCCGCACCGCCACGTGTCCTGCGCGCTCCACCTGATCGACCCGTTCGTAGCCGCGCCGCACGAGCGTGGAGAGCAGCGCGTCCCGCTCCGCCGTTTCCCCTTTTCGGAGCTGGATTCCGCCGTCTTGCAAACTTCTCGGCGCGGGCAGCTTTTGCGCCGCTTCGACCGCCGTCGCCAAAATCACGGCAGGTTTTTCCGTCAAAAGCGCCGCCAGCGCACTCATCCGGCCCACCAGCGCTTCCTTTCCCATGTGCGTCACGGAAAAATCCGCGTACTCCACGACGGGAAACGAAAAAATCGGCAGCTCCGGCGCAAAGAAACGCAAATCCTCTTCCCAGAGAATCGCCGCCTTTCGGTCCGGCACAATCAAAACCGTCGGACGCGCCGAAAAAACGGTCGCCGCGACGCAAGCCTTCGCCGCCCCCTCCGCGCCGTACACCAAAACGGAGCCGCTTCCCTTTTGCGCCTCGCCAATCTCCCGCACAAAAGCGGACTCTTTCATCTTTTCAAAAAAATTCATTTTATTCCCAAATTTCAGAAAACAACCGGACATCCCGGCTCCCGTTCAATTCCTCGATTCGTGACGAAATGGGGACGCCGAGCCACGGAAAATCCGGCGCCACCTCCGCGAGCGGCACCAACACAAAAGCCCGATCCCGATACAGCGGATGCGGAATCGTCAGCTCCTTCGTTTCCAGCGTGATCGGTTTCTCCTCTGCAAAATCAAATCCCGAAATGATATCCAAATCGAGCGTCCGCGGCCCCCAATGCACCTCGCGCCTCCGTCCCCGCTCATTCTCTGTCGATTGCAAAATGCGCAAAAGTTCCTCCGGCGAGCCTTCCCAACCGACAAAAAACACCGCATTCAAAAAAGGTGCTTGCTCCTCATTTCCCCACGGCGCCGACTCATACACGGACGACTTCTCGAAAATTCGGACCCCGTGAGCCGGAAGCGCCTCCGCCGCATACCGCAAATGACCAAGCCGATCCCCCACATTCGAGCCGACCGAAAGGAAATACGATCTCATCTTTCTCCTCTCACCGTGACAGAGACATCACGAAACACGCCGCCAATCGGCGCGCCCGGCTTGTGCACCGTCGTTTCCACGGAAGAAACCGAAGGGAAATTCGCCAAAATCTTCGCATTGACAGCCCCCGCCAATCTCTCAATCAGCGAAAAACTTTCCCCCTCCGCCACGCGCCGGATATTTTCGTACACCGCGGCATAATCGACCGTATCGGCGAGCGCATCCGTTTCCGCCGCCGCCGACAAATCCACCGCCAGCGCGCAATCGATCACAAAGCGTTGCCCGAGCCGCCGCTCCTCCTCCGTCACGCCGTGATACGCGTAAAATTCCATCCCCGAAAGCCGAATCGTATCCATTATTCCTCCACCTGCGTGAATCCAAACAAAACATCGCCCATCCGCAGCATCCGCGCCGTCGTCTTCACATCATGCACACGCACCATCTCGCACCCGTGCTCCGCGCCGTAGAGACAAACCGCGCCCGTCCCCTCGTCGCGCTCCGTCGCCGGAAGACCGCCCAACGCCGCGTCGATAAAGCGTTTCCGCGAAGGCGCGAGCAAAATGGGAAACGGAAGCGCCGTCAGCTCTTCGATCCGCCGCAGGATTTCCAAATTTTGCGCCGTATTTTTTCCGAATCCCAGCCCGGGATCCAAAATAATATTTTCCTCCGCCACGCCCGCCGAAAGCGCGATTTCCACCGAGCGCGACAAAAAAGATTTCAAAATGTCCATCATATCGCCCGGCTCCGTTTCGTCCGTACGATTGTGCATCAAAATGACCGGCACGCCCGCCGCCGCGCAGACCCGCGCCATCTCGCCGCCGTCGTATTGAAAGCCCCACACGTCGTTTATGATATGCGCCCCCGCCGACAGCGCCCGCTCCGCCGTCTGCCAATGATACGTATCGACCGAAATCGGCACCGTCGTTTCCTTCAAAAGCTCCGGAAGAAACGAAAACAGCCGCTCCGACTCCTCCGCCGCCGAAAGCGCCGCGCTCCCCGGCCTAGTCGACTCCGCCCCCACATCGACCAGATCCGCCCCGTCCGCGCACATCGAGCGCAAATGCCCCGCCGCCGCATCCGGCCGATTCCAAGCGCCGCCGTCCGAAAACGAATCCGGCGTCACATTCAAAATCCCCATGACGAGCGTCTTCCCCCCGACCGCCAGCCGCTTCCCGTCCTCCCACCGATAGCACCGCTTCTCTCTCATCGAATCACCTCCGGAAACACAAAAATCTGCCGCGAATCCTTCGTGACAGCCAAGAATAAAATATTTTCTCCATTATACACCACAGAGCAAAGGGAAGAGGGAAGAGGGAAGAGGGAAGAGAAGCACGGCTTTTTTTGTTCTTGGCTTTCGTGGCGTTTGCGGTGATGGCCGTGGCAAGATAGAGATGGGAGGCAGGGCTTTTTTCTTGCTCGGCTTTTGCGTCAGACGGGAGGAAAGTACACAGTGCACAGTACACAGTACACAGATTGGCGTGCTTGACTTTTTTGTCAGACGGGATGGAGACGTCAGAAGTCAGAATTCAGACGTCAGAACGTGCTTGGCTTTTGTGACGTTTGTGCCTCGCGCCGGGGTTTTATAAAAAAAATCGCGCGAAGCGCCACCACTTAGCCTTCTTCAGGAGGCGACCTTCCGGTGGACGGTCGCCAGTGCCCCGTAGGGGCGGATGATGGCCGACTCTATGTGAGAAAAAAGCAAAGAACAAACTCGCCGTAAAGTTTTCACCCGCCGTGAGAAATAACGCTAAAAAATTTTTCGCTACTAAACTTTTTTCTCACATACGTTGACCATCACCCGGCCTACGGCCACTGAAAACCGTCCACTGGACGCTTTTCTCCTGAAGAGGGCTAATATGTGGCGCCTCCGGCGCATTTTTTATAAAAATCGCGCAAAGCGCCACCTCTTTTAAGCTCCCAGCTCCAAGCTCACCGCACAATCGCGTTTCACTTACAAAAAAAGGCCGTATGCTTGCGGCCTATCAATCCATTTGTTTATCTGCTTTTTCAAAAATCCCGACTAACTCCATAATATAAAATATAGCTTTAGTCGAACTATCAATCTTTCCTGAAAGAATAGCATCTAATACTTTTTTACGTTGCTCATCTGTGGCTAAATGACAAAGCGCCCCATCGGCAAAATCCGGATCGTCCCACAATTTCGTTAATTCTTTGTGTAACTCCTTTTCGTACATAACACACTCCGCAAAAAAACGCATTAACAGCCTTCTGCTCCGTTTTGTTATTCTACCTTCCGTCCTTCTTTGTATGCTTGCCGGGCTTGGTTTAATGACATATCATTGGCACACCCTTCCCAATCAGGATGTCGCCTTTGCACACAATCATCCGTCCATCCGCAAATAGGGCATTCAGCAAAAGACGCGTATTCCTCAAAATAATACTTCCCGCACACCGGGCAAATGTACTCCTCATTCCTTTCCATAATATTTTAACCCTCCTCCCCCTGCCATTTATGCCATTCAATGAAATTTATTTCCAAAACACCAACGGCATCATCAATCTGTTTATTGCTCTACTCTTTCATAAAATCCGGCTAATTCCATGACGCAATCAAACACGTCTCGCGGCTCCTTAAGTTCACCAGATAGAACGCCGTCTAATACTTTTTTACGTTGTTCGTCAGTGTCTAAATGGCAAAGTGCCCCATCGGCAAAATCCAGATCATCCCACATTTTTGTCAATTCTTGGTGCAGCTCTTTTTCGTACATAATATCCTCCGTCCAAAACCGTATTAATGGCCTTCTACTCCGTTTATTTTTTCCCTCGCGTCTCTCTTATAAGTCTATCAAAAAATTCTTCTCAAGTATTATACCAATTTCCGCGCCGTCAAAAAAACAAACAAAAAAAAGCGCGAAGCGCGTACTGATTAGCCTTCCTTTTTCTAAGGAAGGTGGCCCGGAGGGCCGGAAGGTAAAATGCGCCGTAGGCGCATAACTTCTTGCGAAAGCGGAGAATCGAATTGGTGTAAGGAGCCATTCTCGTTTCACCGAAGATGTCATCTCGGTTCTGTACGTTACAGCTGAAATTGTGCCTCTTCAAGGCACTCTATCTTCCGGCGCTACGCGCCACCTTCTTTCAAAAGAAGGCTATCATGGGGCGGCTGCGCCGCATTTGTTTTATAAAAAATCGCGCGTAGCGCCACTGCTTTCTGCTCCAGGCTCCCGGCTCCAAGCTCCCGGCTATCTCCCGCCTGACGGAAAAAGCCAAGCACGCCACCCTGTGCACTGTGTACTGTGCACTGTGCACTTTCTTGACGTCTGACGTCTGACATCTCCATCCCGCCTGTGCAAAATTCGCCGCGCCGCTATAAAAAAGGCGCAACAAAAAAAGCGGCGCAAACCGCTTCCTTTGGCCGGAAAAGATTGAGGAGTATCTTTCCGAGCGGCACTATTGATCATCAGGGAAATCATCATCAATAGTCCCCGTGGCGAACCACGACGCAGCATTTCCTCTGCGTGGTTGTATTATAAATAGTTTTTAATGATTTTGTCAAGGAAAAGGAGAGGCAAGACTTTACGCTTTTCACGTTTGGCGCATTTGCTTTGAAAAAGTTTATCGAGAAAGAGATGAGACGCGCGGCTTGCTTCTTTTTTCGCTTTGGCGGCGTTTGCAATCAAAGTTTTCCGATTTTAGAAAAGGGGACCGATTATTCGATTAAGAAATATCCACCGCCCGGTTTCTTTTCTATCTTTCCTTCTTTGAGGAGATGGCCGAGGGCGCGCTTGTAGGCGGATTTGCTCATTTGGAAGACTTGCTCGACGGTGGCGGGGAGGCTTTTGTCGTCGTAGGCCATGACGCCGCCGTGTCTGGCCAAGTACGCCAGGATGATTTCGCCGTCCGATGTCAGTGCTTTTTCTTTGGCGGGACGAAGGGAAACGGAAAGGGCGCCGTCGTCTCGGACGGATGTAACGCGGGCTGTGAGTTTCGCGCCCATCGTGAGGGTCTCCGGCACTTCGTTTCGATAGAGAAAGGCCAATATTTTTTCTCTTGTCACAAGAAACGCGCCGTCAGTCGTGATGTTGTAGACGGTGCCGGAAATCGTGTCACCGACTTTGACGCCGCGCGCGGGAATGGCGAGGCGGCGCATATCGTCGGCGACGTGCATCGTCACGGCAAGGCGCCCCGTTTTATCCGTGTAGCGCTTCACCCAGATTTTTTGCCCGGCGCGGAGCTCTCCGACCGTTTCATGATGCGGCAAAAAAATGCCGCGCTCGGTCCCGGCTTCCACGAAGGCGCCGAAACGTGTCGTCAGCAGCACTTCCGTATACGCCAAGCCGCCGTCGGGAATTTTCGGAAGGCGCATGCTGGCCGTCAGGCGATGGCGCGGGTCGTGATAGAGAAAGACTTCGACGGTGTCTCCCACGGCGACGTCCGCCGTCTGCTGCGCTTTGTGGAGAAGAATGTCGTCGGACGAATTTCCCGTCCCGGCATCCAGAAACGCGCCGAAAGAGGCCAGCCTCGTCACGCGAAGGCGCGCGATGGAATTTTCGACCAAAGCTGTCCGTGCTTTTGTCTCAATCATGCTGTTCTTCCGCGTCGTGCCAATCGCGCGCCGGCGCTTCGGCCCAAAGTTCGTCCAATTCGTAGCGGCGCCGCTCTTCGTCCGTGAAAACGTGCACAACGATGTCTCCGAAATCGAGAAGAATCCAATCGCCTTCGCGATAGCCTTCGCGGCGAAGCGGCCGTTCCCCTTTCTCTTTCATTTTTTCTTCGACCTCGTCGGCGACGGCCTGCGCCTGCTTCGCGTTGCGGACGGTGGACAGAATAAAAATATCCGCGACGGACGTATGCTCTGTCACTTCCAAAATGCGAATGGCGACGCCTTTCTTCTCCGAAATGGCATGACAAATGATCTCAATCTTTTCCTCGTTCGACATAATTTCTCCTTTGAACAAAATCCGTCTTCCGTTTACCGTGGTCCGTTTACCGTTCACCGTTCCTCACGATTCATGAAAAACAAGCTACTCACGCACGGTCAACGGTTTTCCGTTTCTCACTTCACATGAAACCCAACGCGTTTCAGCACAAAGCATTCCAAGCCTTTCCAAGCCTTTTCAAGCTTCATCAAACTTTATCAACCCCTACCAAACTCCATCAACCCCATGACACAAACGCACATCTATAGTCTGACGTCTGAAGTCTGACTGTCTGACGTCTCGACCCCGCCTGACAAAAAAGTCAAGCACACGACAAGCCGCCACTCACTTTTCCTTCTCCGCATCCTGCCCCAGAACCGCTCCGATGGCCGATTGCAGTTCGACCGGATTGATCTCCCAGACGCGAGTCGTTTCCACCGTATTGAATTTCCCGGGCAGAATCATGAAATGAATATTCTCCGCCGGCATCGTCGTGATGGCCGATGCGAGCGCTCCGGCATCCGCCGCGGAAATATCGGTGGCCAGCGGCGACCAATCAAATTGCAATGTGAAACGATTGTGCAGCTTGGAATTTCCTCTCTGCGCCGCCAGGA
>CAVHDO010000012.1:0-20458 GCA_963634795.1 Oscillospiraceae bacterium | reverse complement strand
TCCTCATTTGCCTCTTGACATTTCATGGGGGGGGGGTGGCATAATATGGAATATGCGTATTGGCGCAAAAAAAAACTCTACAGACAAATGATTTTGATACGAATGAAATCATATTTCTTTTCGTTTCCGCAGCAAGGGAGAAGTGCAGATGAGACAGAAAAGCGCAAAATGGAGTCTTTTGACGGCGGCCGTTATTTTGACATTGGGTACCGCGGCCGTTCCGCAGCAGATATTCGCGGACGTTTCGAGCGTCACGGGAGACGGCCAAACCATCGGAGTGACGACAAGCGGTGAGAGCGTGACGATCAATGTGATTACGATGCAAAGCAGCGATACATTGGACGGCAATTCCACCGCCCTTGTCACTGGCGGATATCTTTACAATTATTTGCATGCAAGCACTATCGCTCTGGGCGAATCTTCTTCCGCGGCAGAATATGCGGTGGCGATTGGGTATAACGCCAAGGCCAATTATGCCAATGCCGTCGCCCTTGGTGCCAATTCTACGGTGACGGAAAAAGAAGGAAACGTGATTTCTGTCGGTTCTTCCGCTGAGGCGGACGGATTTACACGCAAGATTATCAATGTAACGGCCGGTACAAACAATACGGACGCGGCCAATGTCAGCCAGCTCGTGAAGAATGGCGTTTACGAGGTTTCCGCTGGGTCTGTGACGGTGAAGACTGTCAGCGGAGATACGGCATTTACCATCAGCGGGCTTGGATCAAGTGCGGCGTCTTCCATCGTGAATTACGATGAAGATTATGCAAAGATTAAAATTCATTGGTTCTTGACGGATTTCGGAAGAACCTATACAAAAGGAACCGATTGGACGGCTTACGGGCAGACAATGAAGTCTGCGGGTGAAACGGCGCTCACATCTGAAAACAAAATCAAGCTGGAGAGTGTCAGTGGGACAGAGATTGCCACGATCAGCGTTCAATCCGGGACGGTAGCAGAGGGTCAAAACGGCTTCACCACCGGCGACACAATGTACAAAGAACTTCGTCCTGCTGAGAATGCGGAATACAATTGGCTCTATCAGAAGAATAAGAAGACGACGGCGGATAGTCTCGTCGCGCTTGATACGGCCATTGGCAAGCTTACGGAAAGTGGCAAACCGACCTATCTCAGTGCCGATGAGGGGAAGCAATCTGTCTTCGCCAATTTGCAAGCTTTGGATGCCAAAGCGGTGAGAACAACCGGGTATTACGTCGATGAAAACGGAGATGACAGACTTGATAAAGCGATTGGCAATGATGAAGATCCGACTGTAAAAGGGCAGCACATCACCAAAGACAATAAGTACTTGATTGCCAATGACGGGAGCGTGCTCGCGACGATTGAAGTCGGCGAAGGTGGCGGCGATTCCGTCGTCGACTATGACGAGGACAAGCATGCGCTTTCCACGGATCTTGATGTAGGTGTGGCGACCGGTAAAAACAGCACGGCCTATGGCTACAATGCAAGTGCAAGCGCGGAAGGCTCCGTTGCCCTCGGTAAGGATGCTACCGTGGATGCAGCGGCGACCAATTCCGTCGCCTTGGGCGCAGGCTCCGTGGCTTCCGCCGAGAATACCGTTTCCGTCGGCAGCGCGGCGCAGACCCGTAAGATTGTGAATGTGACGGCGGGCACGGATGCGACGGATGCTGCGACGTATGGCCAGCTGATTGTTTCCGCGACCGCGGCGACGAAGGATACGACATCCGGAGTCCAGACCGCGACGCTGAAACATGGAGATACATCCATTGCGGATCTCAATATCGCGATTGCCGGCGAAGGCGAGGTGGCGGCCGATGACAAAGGATTGCTTGACGGCGCGACCGTCTATGCATATGTGAATCCGGCAGACGGCAAGTACGTGAAGTCGGGCGAGACCACCGCCGCGAATCTCACTGCCCTTGACACCAAGATTGGCACTGAGGTTGCCGGGAATTATTACGCGAAGGGTGACACGGTCGAAGCTAAACTCTTTGCTTTGGATACGAAGATCGGCAAATTTACGACGGCCCAAGCCGGTGCATACACGTATCTGAAGGCGGATGCCACTGTGTCTGCCAATCTCCTCGCTTTGGACGACAAAGCCATCAAGGCAAATGCGGATGACGCGACGAAGGCGGATGACAAGAAGACCGGCCAAGTCATCAATACGAAGAACAAAAAACTTCTCGCCAATGACGGCACGGTGCTCGCGACGATTGAAGTCGGTGAAGGTGGCGGCGATTCCGTCGTCGACTATGACGAGGACAAGCATGCGCTTTCCACGGATCTTGATGTAGGTGTGACGACCGGCACAAACAGCACGGCCTACGGCTACAATGCAAGTGCAAGCGCGGAAGGCTCCGTCGCCATCGGCTACGGCTCCGTTGCGAATGTGGCGAATACCTTCTCCGTCGGTGCTTCCGGCAGTGAGAGACGCATTGTCAATGTGGCGGCAGGTATCAATGATACGGATGCTGTGAATTTCTCGCAGATCAATATCAAGTTGTTGCCGACGATTACGAAGAGTAAGTGGGGCGTTACGACAATAACCGGGCCCGACGGTACAAAATGGAAGGGAAATTATATCGCGGCCACGCTGAATGAAGATGGCACAGTCAATGAAAATGGCACAGTGAGTGCGAATATCAATACATTGAATGCGAAGGCCGTGGCAGCCAATCAGACTATTAGCAAAGATCGTCTGACGCTGTATGCCAATGACGGAACCAAGCTTGTCACCTTTACGGAATATGGCATTGCCGGCGGATGCACATGTAACGTCATCTCGGCGAATGCATCCGGGGTTGAGTCTGTGGCTTTGGACTACGAATCTGCGGCGCTGGACAGCCAAGTCGTGCAGGATACGACGGATATCAGCACGCTGAAGACGCAAGTTTCCGGTTCTGATACCAAGAATGACGGCGTGAAATTGGCGGACAGCGATTTGACATTCGATTTCTCGGGTGGAGAGGAGTCGGTCACGCAAAATGTGAATTATTCTGACGGGACGTCGAAAGCGTTTTCCATCACGATTTCCGGTATTTCCGGCGGTACGGACAGCAAGGTCATTGGCGACACGACGAAATTGACCGAAAAGGGTCTCGGCGATACGGTGACGGACAGCATTTTGAATGTGAATGACAAGCTGATCAAGGAAGGTTCGTATGCGGCGGCCAATGGGAAGGTGGAAGTGAAGAACAATGCCGGCAATGTCGCCTTTACGATTACCGGGCTCGATACGACCGCTGTCGATTTGGGCGATACGACGAAATTGTCCGCGGCGGGGCTCGGAAACAATGTGACGGACAGCATTTTGACGGTGAATGACAAAGTCGGCGTGCTTTCCGATGATATCAACGAAGTTGGCGCGGGGGCGGCGGCTCTCTCGGCGCTTCATCCGGAAGGTTTCAGTCCCGACGACAAGTGGAGCTTCGCGGTGGGCTACGGCCATTACAAGAATGCGAATGCGGGCGCGCTCGGCGCATTTTTCAAACCGAATGCGGACATGACGGTGTCTCTGGGAGGGACGCTCGGAAACGGGGACCCGATGATGAATGCGGGCGTTTCTTTCAAACTCGGAAGCCGCGGCAAGAACGCGGGGACGTTTATGAATACGCGGGAGCTGGTGCAGCGGATGGATCGGCTGGAAGCGGCCGGCGTCAAGGAATCGAACCGCAATGACGCGCAGGATCGGATTATCGCCGCGCAGGCGCAGGAAATCCGTGTCTTGAAGGCGCAGGTTGCGGAATTGATGAAGAAAATCGAATTGGTTTCTTCTGTGCAAAAATCGGCGGTGCGGTAAGATATTTCCGTTTCCGATATAAGAAACGACGCAAAGAGGGCGGATGGGATGTCCGCTCTTTTTGTGTGGAAGGGGAGCGGTTAAAATCGGATTCGCCAAAAGCCGGCAAGCGGTGTAAAATAAAAAATGATTTGTTTTGGAAATAAGGAGGGCATGATGGAATTTTCGGATGTATTGGCGCTGCGCTGCTCGGCGCGGGCGTATACGGAGGAAGCGGTGTCGGCGGAGGATGTCGCGGCGGTGTTGGATGCGGCGCAGCGTTCGCCGGTGGGGCATCACAATTATGCGGGGTATCGGCTGACGGTGATTGAAAAGCCGGAGGTCTTGGCGCTCATGCGGAAGACGTTTGCACAGGTGAGCGGGCGGCCGGATGATCCGTCGTACGGCGCGCCGGTTTTCATTCTCGTGTCGGTGACGCCGGAGGCTTCCGATGTGGTCGCGAAATACGATTGTGCGTGCATTATCGAGAATATGCATTTGGCGGCGACGAATCTGGGTCTCGGCTCTTGCTATATTCACGGAATGATTCGGACGATTCGCGAGGAGAAGGCGTGGCAGGAGGCAGCGGGAATCGCGCCGGATGATGTGCCGATGTGCGGTCTGATTCTGGGTCACGCGAAGATGCCGGCAAGGAAACGGTCGGCGAAGGAGAATATGGAAGTGAAGTTTTGTCGGGATTGAGAGGCGTGGGTTTGGGCATATTGGGCTTTTGTGGCGTTTGTGTCGAAATGCATTTGCGAGATAGAGATGAGGGGCGTGGGTTTGGGCATACTCGGTTTTTGTGGCAATTGTGTCGAAATGCTTTTGCAAGATAGAGATGAGAGGCCTGGCTTTGGGTATACTCGGCTTTTGTGGCATTTGAGACGAAATGCATTTGCGGGATAGAGATGAGAGGCGTGGGTTTGGGCATACTGGGCTTTTGTGGCGTTTGTGTCGAAATGCATTTGCGAGATAGAGATGAGAGGCCTGGCTTTGGGCATACTCGGCTTTTGTGGCATTTGAGATGAAATGCTTTTGCGGGATAGAGATGAGAGGCGTGGGTTTGGGTATATTCGGTTTTTGTGGCATTTTTGCCGAGGAAGCAAAAAGATATTAAGCTATGCTTTTAATCTCTATCATTAGAAAGCTATTATCTCAGACGCCGCTGAAGAAGAGAAAAGTAAAAGTTATGGCTTCCATCTCTTTCAGCACTTGGTTTTCATTGATTTTGCCGAGGAAGTCAAAAGATATTAAGCCATGCTTCCCATCTCTATTATTAGAAAGCTTTTATCTCAAACGCCACCGAAGAAGAGAAAGATAAATGCCGAGCTTCTGCTACTTTTCTCTTGACAAAATGACTCGATATGATTATATTGTTTCCAGAAATGCGATGAACGAGACATGACGGAGGATGGATTCCCGGCAGAGAGCCCGCGGTCGGTGAGAGCGGGTGGGGATTGTGTTTCGCCACCCCTTGTGAGCAGAGAAGCGGAATGGAAGGAAATATTTCCTCAGTTTCTTTTATGAAGCGGGGCAGTCGATTTCCTTTGAGTATGTTTCTTCGTGTGGCGGCGTTAGAGGCCAAACGAGAATCCGAAAGGATTGATTTGGGTGGAACCGCGGAAGGTAGCTTTCGTCCCTTGTGGGACGGGAGCTTTTTTGTTTTGTTGCGAAGGGGAGCGCCCCAGGTTTTTCTTCGCGGGAAAGGACGGAGTCATGGTCAGCATCATTTTGAAGGACGGAAAGAAATTGGATTTTGAGAGTGCGGTGCCGCTTTTTGAGGCGGCGGGCGCGATTTCAAACAGTCTGGCAAAGGACGCAGTGTGCGCGAAGGTGGACGGCGCTCTGGCGGATTTGCGCGATCCGATCACGGACGGGACGCATGTGGAATTTTTCACGAAGGAGGATCCGGAGGGGCTTTTCACGCTGCGTCATACGGCGTCGCATATTTTGGCGCAGGCGCTCCAGCATTTGTATCCGGGGACGAAATTTGCGATAGGGCCGGCGATTGACAACGGTTTCTATTACGATATCGATTCGGATCATGTCTTCAGCCAGGAGGATTTCGAGGCGATCGAAAAGGAAATGGCGAAGATTGTGAAGGAGAATTTGCCGCTGGAGAAGAAGGTGCTGTCGCGCGCGGAGGCGCTTTCGTATTTCAAGGAGAAGAATCAGGATTACAAGGTGCTCTTGATCGAGGATTTGTCGGAGGACGCGGTGATTTCTCTGTACACGCAGGGGGATTTCACGGATCTTTGCGCGGGGCCTCATGTCCGCACGACGGGGAAGGTGAAGGCTTTCAAGCTGATGACGGTCGCGGGGGCGTATTGGCGCGGCGATGAGCACAATAAGATGTTGCAGCGCATTTACGGCACGGCGTTCTACAGCAAAGAGGATTTGGAGCATTTCCTTTTTGTGCGCGCGGAGGCGGAGAAGCGCGATCACCGGAAACTGGGCAAGCAGATGGATCTTTTCAGTTTCCACGAAGAGGGGCCCGGTTTCCCCTTCTTTCATCCGAAGGGAATGGCGCTTCGCAATTTGCTGATGGCGTATGAACGTGAGCTTTTCAAGAAATATGATTACGAAGAAATCATGACACCGGTGATTTTGTCGAAGAAACTATGGCTGCAGTCGGGGCATTGGGATCATTACCGGGAGAATATGTATTTCACGCAGATTGACGGGGAAGATTATGCGGTGAAGCCGATGAATTGCCCGGGCGGAATTTTGTATTTCAAGACGAAGCAGAGAAGTTACAAGGAATTGCCGAAGCGTGTGGGCGAATTCGGGCTGGTGCATCGGCATGAGCTCCACGGGGCGTTGCACGGGCTCTTCCGGGTGCGTTGCTTCACGCAGGATGATGCGCACATTTTCATGACGCCGGAGCAGATGGAGCAGGAGGTCTTGGGGACGCTCTCGATGTACAAGGATTTGTACAGCATTTTCGGTTTGCAGTACCATGTGGAGCTGTCGACGCGGCCTGAAAATTCGATGGGTTCGGAGGAATTGTGGGAAATTTCGACGAACGCGCTTCGAAATGCGATCGAGCACGCGGGGGTGCCGTATGTAGTGAACGAAGGGGACGGTGCTTTTTACGGGCCGAAGTTGGATTTCCATATCGAGGATTCGCTGGGACGGACGTGGCAGTGCGGGACGATTCAGATGGATATGCAGCTGCCGGAGCGTTTCGATGTGAATTATGTCGGCGAGGACGGCGAGAAGCATCGGGCGGTGATGATTCATCGCGCGGGTTACGGGTCGCTGGAGCGTTTCCTCGGCATTTTGATCGAGCATTTCGCGGGGGCTTTCCCGACTTGGTTCGCGCCGGTGCAGGTGAAGGTGATTCCGGTGGCGCAGGATCATATCGGATATGCGCGGGAAGTGGCGGAAACGCTGGCGGCGTCCGATATTCGCGTGGAGCTGGAGGAGGCGAATGAGACGCTCGGCTACAAGATTCGCAAGGCGCAGACGGAGAAGATTCCGTACATGCTGGTCGTGGGCGAAAAGGAAATGAAGACGCACACGGTCTCTGTCCGCACGAGAAGCGGCGGGGATGCGGGGAGCGCGCCGATTGCGGTCTTCATTGCGAATATTATCCGGGAAATCAAGGAGCGGAGTCTGTAATGCAGGTCGAATATCAGAGCGCCGATGTGGGGCGTGCGGCGCTTCGGATGGCGATTTCGGAAACGCGGGCCGATGAGGCGGCGCTTCGGGAGAAATTGGCGGCGGAGGGAATCCGTGCCGTCGCGGTGAATTTCGGCGGACGTTTCCCGGAGATTTTGCCGAAAATATTCGAGTCGGCCATCGTGGCGGCGCAGCGGCAGCACGTCATTTCCGACACGCATGTGGGAGACGGCTCGGTCGTCGGCGCCATCGAGTCGGCGATCGAATTCATCAAGCTCAAGGCGCTCGGAATGAATGTGGGCGGAAAAATCGGCATCGCGCGCTGGCACGAGCACTTATGCGTGGCGATTTACGTCGGTGTCGGGGTGCTCCGCTTCAACGAAGTGTCCGTCGGGATGGCGCATCGCGTGCTGGCGGATGATATCGGCGAATAAATTTTTTCCGGCTAACGCCGGGGGAATGGGAGCCGCGAGGAAATGGTTTTTGACATTTTCTCGCGGCTTTTTTTGTGTAGAATCATGCGGGGAGTTTCCCTACAGAAATTTTCACAGCACTTTATTCTTTTGTATGAAGAAAGGTGTGCAAGCAAAAAAACGCATAGAAATATCGGTAACTTGACGTGTTTTACATGGTGCACTATAATGCCGTTTAGAGAATTTATTGGGAGATGGAAAAAATGCTTCATTTGAAAGTCGTGTATGTTTTGCCGACAATCTATTTGTCCCCTCTTTTTTCGTTTCCGCATAACGTGCTGGCAAATCAGCCTTTTATACAACAAGAAAAAAAACAGCCGAGGAGAAGGAACGACCGAAGGGCACCTTTCATCGACTGCTTTTTTAGTGAAAGAGATTTCTTTGGATACCGTGCCGGAGGAATTGGATTTTTTATTGGAACTGCTTCCTTCCTAATATCGGGAGCGGGACATTACAGCTTTATTGCGTTCCCAGAAAACTTTGGCATGTCATGTATGCGGAAGGTAGCACAAAACTTCCTTGAGAGAATGTGTTTCCTATTCGAGAAGGAGACCTTTTGAATGTATGTATGGAAAATATTGGTAAATGCAAGGGGCTGATGAAGAATGAATCTGTTCTCATTTGATCCAAGAATCTTGATCCTTTGTGGGGGAATACCATTTGGCATCTGTTGCGTTCTCAAAAAATACCAAAAGGTTAAGGAGAAATCGAATAAAAATACTTTTTCCCTTTTTGTATTGTCTGTATTCTTTTTTGAAGTATTTATAGTGTGGGAAATAATTTTGTTGTGTACTGATTTGTCCGAACAAGTAATAAAGTTTGGTAATTATATGCCGCTTAGTTGGGCTTTGTCTTGTTTTAGCTTTTCGGGATATATTTTTATGGATAACGCTCTAAATGGCGATGTATCATCGAAGGATAAACTTGCAGGAAAAGTGGCGTTTGGGCTTGGGTTATTTCTTGCAGTGGGCACGATATTGTTTTGGTGAATGCAGAGTGGCGTGGAAATATGAAGGGGACAAATAATAATGTTGCTGTTGCATACTTGAAGACCGGAGCATGGCAACCGTTTAATTGGACAGCTTTTGTCAAAGGGGAAATTAAAGGAGGCAACAAATGAAAAAATTGTTGCTCCAAAACTTACGGTTCATAAGAAAAAGAAGCTACTATATAGTTCTAATACTGGTATGCTATCATGTCATATTTGGCTTTGCTCGGTTTTGGGTTGACCTGACTTATCCTAACGGGTGGTATGACACTACTATTGTGGCATTTGGTGAAAAGCCAAGAGTCTATATAGTGTCAGAACGTCAAGAACCAAACAAATGGCATTTGAGTGATACACAACCTGAATGGCAGAAAAATCCTCAGAATGGCACCGTCAGTACAATTCTTGATGAAAACGTATACGATTATGAATTGGAAATGGGATGGTTTTATCAGTACAAAACTTTGTATGTCTACGGGGGAGACGGTTTTTGGATTTTTCAAAACGATCCGTACCATATCAAATTATTGCTTAACAAAAATATTCCGGAAAAAGAGGCACAATATCTGGATGAAACGATGGCAGAGTATAACATCTTCGGGGATCAATTTTCCGTGGTTCATTCTGAATCTGATTTGACAGAAGACGAAAAACAGGCATTTGCACGGGTGAAAGAAAAAGCACAGCCAAGGATTAAATTGCTACAGGAACAAGGTTCGTTTCTGTAATTCAATCAGGTATGTAGCTACGTTTTATAAATTGTGGAATGCATTTAAATGACCGAGATGGTGAAAAATTAAATTGAAAAATAGGGGTAAAGGAAAGAGGGTTGGTGAAAAATGAATCTGGCTCTATTAGGCCTAAAAATCTTAGCTATGTGTGGAGGGATAATTGCAACACTGTTTGGTACGATTAAGGAATATCAAAAAATCAAGAAGAAATCTCATAAACAATGTTTTTTATTTTATGTCTTGGCCGTGCTTCTCTTTGAGGCGAGTTTGGTATGGGGGATAATTTTTGTGTGTAGTGGTTTTTCCGGGAAAGTAGGAGATCTTGCCAGTTATATGATATTTGGTTGGGCTTTGGCCTGTTTTAGCTTTGCGGCATATGTTTTTACGGATAGTGCGTTAAATGGCGATGTGGCAAAGAAAGATAAGTTTGAAGGGAAAGTGGCGATTGCATTTGGAATCTATCTTACATGGGCTACATTTTTGTCTTTGACGCCGTGGTGATGCACAACGATGGACTGGTCTTACATCCAAGATAACTGGAATCTGATGGAGTTTATTCTCTTGCATACTGTAATATTGATCTGCCTTGTATGGGGATTGATTAAAGAAAGGAATTACCCGCTGTATTATCGAATTCTCTTTTATTCGGGGTGTTTTCTTTTCTTTTATAGCTTTTCATTAGCATTGGTTGTCGGGAAGTGGCTTGGGGTTAATAGCAAAATGATTGCAAATGTAATGCCGTTGCTTATGGGAGTGGGGAGCTTTTCCGCGGGTATTGCTACCCAAATGCTACCGGAAATCTATGATGTGAAGTACAAGAAAAAAAGATATTGGAAAATGCTGGTTTTTATCGGTGTTTTTCTCATGTGTTCTTCGCTGTTATCCATTATTTTCTTAGATTGATTCTGGTTGTTCTTCACGAAGGTACTGAAGTGTTTACGAATATTTCTATTGTTTATCAGAACGTCAGGGTATTACAACCGTTCGCTTGGACAGCTCTTGTCAAAGGGAAAATCCAGGGAGGCGACAAATGAGGAAATTGTTGCTTCAAAATTTACGGTTCATAAGAAAAAGAAGCTACTATTTGGTTCTTATTGCAATATGCTACCATGTCATATTTGGTTTTGCACGGTTTTGGGTTGACCTGACTTATCCTAATGGGTGGTATGATAATACGGTTACGGCATTTGGTGAAAAATTGAGAGTTTATATAATATGGGATTTGCAAGAACAAATTCGATGGGAAATGGATGATACACAACCGGAAGTGCAGAAAAATCCCAAACACGGTACAACCAGCACAATTCTTGATGAAAACATATACGATTATGAAACTGAAATGGGATGGTTCTATCGCTATAAAACTTTTTATGCATATGGCCGGAATGGATTTTGGATTATTCAAAATGATCCATACCATATAAAACTACTGCGTAACAAGAACGTTCCGGCAGAAGATGCACAAAAGTTGGATGAGAAGATTGCAGGATACAATATTTGGGGGGATCAGTTTACCGTGATTTATTCTGAATCCGATCTGACGGAAGAGGAAAAACAGGCCTATGCACGAGTGAAGGAAAAAGCACAGCCGAGGATAAAATTGTTGCAGGAGCAAGGACTGTTTCCATGATGGTTTCTAATACAGCTACCAATACTTTGACCATGAAGACCGGACAAGATACCGACATCATCGGAAGTATTGTCAGCGGAAACAAAGTAAATGTCGATGTAGGCGGCAATCTCAATATCCAAAGCCAGCAGACAAAAAAAGACTACAACGAAGAATCCACTACCGTCGGTGGCGGTTTTAGCGTGGGCGGAGGAAAGACTTCTTACAGTGCAAGTGCATCCAAAGGCAATATGGATAGCAATTATGAAAGCGTGACTGAGCAGGCAGGAATCCAAGCCGGCAAAGAAGGATTTGATATTAACGTCAAAGACAATACCCATCTCCAAGGCGGAGTAATTGCAAGTGACGCGACCCTGGAAATGGTTATGGGCGATTGGAGGATAAGACAATGCAAGTCGGAGATCGAATCATTGTTTTTGTACGATATTGAAAAGGAGAGGGAGCGCTTGATTATAATTTACTATTGAATAATTGCGTTACTACGACTATAGATGCAATCAATAAAGGACAATCAAATTGGAACGCAAGAGTAGGGTTAACCTTAATGCTATTAAGAGGAGCAATATCTCCGGGTCAGGTTCAAAGTATTCTGAAAGATGATTATGAGCGATTTGGCGGCAAAGGACTGGTTGTTGATGTAAAGAAAGGCGATAAGGTGAAGAAATGAGAAAACGTATTTTCTTTGTTTTTATTATCGGAGTTTCTTTACTTTTGGGGACAGGAATTTTTTTGCGTGAGTATACAAAATATCAAAAATATACAGGTAGTTCGCTTTTGACGGGGACAATATCAACGTGGAAAAGTGGAGAAAATTTTGATAGAAATCACTTTGTTTTAGTGAATCCTAATGATGTCAGCGATTATGTAGAATATGATTTTGGCTATGTGGAAAAGGCTGTGGGAGTAGAATATATTAATTCTATTTTCTTTGATGGAAATGGATTTTATATGCTTGCGACTGAATCTTTTGAAATGAAAAAGAAGAAATTATTTTATTTATCTCCCGCAGGGATAGTACCGATAGCAGAGAATTTGATTAGTCAAAATGGGGCAATTAGTGGGTTTATTAAAAGTGAGAATGTACTTTTTCTGAAATTGGATCAGAATCTTTATGAAATCAATGACCGCACGAAATCTTTTCGGAAAGTCAAAGATTTTGGCATGAACAAAGTCTGGGTCTATCCTTATAAAAACGGGGTTGTATATCAATTTGATAATAAAGTCAGGTTCTACTCGGAATCCGGAGATATGGTTTTGTCTTATTTACCTGATGATATGCGCTTTAGAGGCTGGTGTAACATAGGAAAATCCATTTTCGTTGATACATCGAATAGAGAAACTTATATCATGAATTTGGAAACGGGAGAACTAACCTTATTTTCAAAATTTTCTTTTGTTAATTATGGAAATTGCCAAAATGGTGTATTACTGGAACTAATGCCGAAAGGTGGTGGTGGCGCTACACCTTTAGATGTTGATTATACATGGTCGTGTTTATTGGGAAATGACGTGTTTATGGCATTTACAGTCAGTATTTATAATACAGCTACGGGGAAAATCCAAAATTTTTATTTTTCAAACAATGATGTTGCTTCTGATTGGTTAGATTTACCGTATGATAAGAACCGATTTGAAAGAATCAAACAAGAAATAATCGAAAATGTAGATAAATAATATTCGAAAAGCGGAACAAATGGTACTTGTCTTGGCTTTGACTTGTTTTAGCTTTGCGGCATATGTTTTTACGGATAGTGCGTTAAATGGCGATGTGTCAAAGAAAGATAAGTTTGAAGGGAAAGTGGCGATCGCATTTGGAATCTATCTTACTTGGGTTACATTTTTGTCTTTGACGCCGTGGTGACGTATAATAATGAATTGATCTTACATCCAAGATAACTGGAACCTGATGGAGTTTATTCTCTTGCATACTGTAATATTGATCTGCCTTGTATGGGGATGGATTAAAGAAAGGAATTACCCGCCATATTATTGAATTTTTTACAAGAAAAGGCGGGGTTAAAAATCGATAAGGGCAAAGGAAAAGAGCGTATGTAGCGTGAGGGGAGATAAAGCTTATGAATGACATATTTTCCGGAATTGCTGTCGTATTAGGCGCTGTTAGCACGTATACTATGATTAAAGAATTTTATAGATTTAAGTATGAGTATAGAAATAACTATGGTTACATTATTTTTAATTTTTTGGGATTTTTCCTTATTGTAATAGCGTTTGCTGAAATGACAATGTTTTTTGGCAATTTCGAGAGATTCATTTTCTTCGATAATATTGGTGTGTGCATACAACTGCTGTTATTGGGGTATACAGCAATGGGACAAAGTGAAAAATATTATCTGAAGGAGTATAGTCGTCGTAACAATACTAAATTGGATGTTGATAGGATCAAAAAACTTAATGGAGTGCAAATTGCCAATATTGCCGTTATCATTATTTGTTTTGGTTATTATGATTTGTTGGAATTGTTGAAAGGACGGAGATTGTTTCCGTGATGATTTCCGTTTCTAAAATTGTTTCATATAACACTGACCAAAGGGGTTATAGCACCGGCATCAAGTCTGAGAAAGGAGGTGTGTAATTTATGGTTTGGACTTCTCCTGCTCTGGACGTGATGGCGCTTTTAGCGTGTTTACATCTTTTTAAGACGTTTGTACTGTTTGACAAAACGGGAAATGAAGTTGAAAGTAAAATTCCGGGAGGCCAAAAATGAGAAATTTGTTGCTTCTAAGAAAAATCGGTTGTGGAACAATTCTGATTATAATATGTTATCATGTCATATTTGGCATAGCACGGAGTCTTATTGATGTTACATATCCTAATGGATTGTGCAATAATAACCTTACGGCATTTGGTGAAGAACTGAGAGTTTCTGTATTTTCAAACGTCGAGAATCCAAATATATGGATATTGGATGATATACAGCCGGAAAAGCAAAAACATCCTGAGCACGGTTTTCTTGGAACTTCGCTTGATAATAATGTATACAATTATGAAGTGGAAATGGGATGGTTCTATCAGTACAAAACTATGTATGTATATGGAAGGAATGGTTTCTGGATTATCCAAAATGATCCATTTCATATAAAGTTATTGCACAACGAAAATATTTCGGCAGAAGATGCGCAACATTTAGATGAGACGATTGCAGGGTATAACATTTATGGCGATCAGTTTGTCGTAGTCAACAATGAATCTGATTTAACGAAAGAAGAAAAGCAAGCATATGTCAGGGTTAAAGAGAAGGCACAGCCAAGGATTAAGCTGCTGCAAGAGCAAGGCTTGTTTCCATGAAGGGGGCTGGTAAAAAATGAGTCAGTTCTCTTCTGATGTGAGATTATTGATTTTCATTTTTGGATTATTTTGGGGAATTATCGTGATACTCAAGGAGTATCGTAGAAATATGATAAGAACAATACAAAAAAGTTTTCATTTTTTTGTATTGTCTGTCTTCTTTTTCGAGTTGGTTTTACTATGGGGGATAATTACGATGTGTAGTGATCTTTTGAGTAATGTGAAAAATATTGGTAGCTATGCAATATTTAGCTGGGCGCTATCTTGCTTTAGCTATTCTCGATACATGTTTACTGGTGTTGCTTTTAGTGATGATAATTTAAAGATGGAGAAATTTAGAGGAAAAGTGGCGATTGGTATGGGGGTATATTTTCTTCTGATTGCGATTGTGACATATGAAATGTGATGAATTTCATTTTGCACTTTATCTAAAAGCTAAAATTCCAACAGATAAACAGATGAAAGATAAGAGTGAAGGTGTGGGGGCTTATGAAAAATGAATTTATTCTCTTTTGATTTGAGGATATTGATTCTTTTTATTGGGTTACCATTAGGAATCTGTAGCGTACTCAAGGAATATCAAACGATTAAGACGAAGCCTTACAAACAATGTTTTTTCTTCTATGTTTTGGCAGTGCTTTTCTTTGAAGTGGATATGGTATGGGGGATAATTTCGATGTGTAGCGGTTCACTGAGCCAAGTAAAACATTGTGCCAGTTATATGTCGTTTATCTTAGCTTTGGCTTGTTTCAGCTTTTCTGGGTATGTTATTTCGGATAATGTTTTAAATGGTGATGTAACATCGGAAGATAAGCTTGAAGCGAAATTGGCGATTGGGGTTGGGATATATTTTACGGTGGTGGCTATAGTTTCTTTGCTTTCGTGAATATGGGCTGCAATAAAGGCAGATGCCTTAGATACTATATCTCTTTCTGCTGGTATTGCATTTACAGGATTGTTGGTGGAGTAAAATGTTATTTTGCGATTTGTTGGAGGATAAATGGTAGGGGCTATGGGAAATTGGTATGCAGTTGCAGAAAAGAATGAATTGGATCAAGATAGAAAAATAGAAGGAAGTAGAGGTGACTAAATCATGTTTTGGGGCTCACCTCTGTTTGATTTTATCTTGATCATTTCAACGATTATTTTTCTTAAACATTATTTTTTTTTGAAAGATCTAAATGACGAAGAGAAAAGATTTGTTCTATACTCTGCTACATGGGTTAGAATTTTGGTCGTTTTATCTATTTTAGGAGAAATAGCTTATGTGGTAGCCTCAGATATCGCATTATTAGATGGGAAATATTATTTTCATTCCCTTTGTATGTGTAGTGTTACGATTTACATTTGTGCGCTTTGGGGAATTTATATAGGGTATATGTATGGACCGAAAACACAAGAATATAAAGAAAGTTTGAGAATTAGGATTTTGTCGGCTGTTGTACTTCTTATGATTTTTATGTTTATTTGTCTATTGTAAAAAGGTGGAGCAAAAAAGTCAGGGTAAGAAAGCCAATCGCGGTCTGATGTCTGACGTCTCAATCCTGCCTGCCGATGAAGCCGAGCAGAACGAAAGTTTGCGCTTTCCCATTTCTATCAGAAGAAAGCGTCTCATTTCAAAGGCCACAAAAGAAAAGAAAGATAAAATCTATGCTTCTCATCTCTATCATCAGAAAAATTTTCACAACAAATGCCTCAAAGTTAAAAACTTATTCGCTATGCTCCTGTTTCCCCAACAATCTCTTGACAAGAAAAAAACACTCGTGTACAATACTTCCCGTAATGATTGCAAGCAGAAGTCATCCGCTTCTCACCTCACAAGGCTCGTGCTACTGGGGTCACGTATGAATTCAAAGGCGGACGGCTCATGCTGTCCGTTTTTTTGACTTGCAATTTTGGTTTCTTCGGAGGTGAAAACAATAGGTAAGGAACTCAGTATCAATGACGAAATCCGGGCTCGGGAAGTCCGCGTCGTCAGCGATGCAAACGAACAGCTGGGGATCATGAGCACCCGCGAGGCGATTCGTCTGGCGGAGGAGAAGAATCTCGATCTCGTCGAGGTGGCGCCGAATGGCAATCCGCCCGTCTGCCGTATCATGAATTACGGGAAATTTCGGTACGAGCAGCAGAAACGCGACAAGGAAGCCAAGAAAAAGCAGAAAGTTTTTCAGATCAAAGAGGTCAAGCTCCGCCCGAATATCGACGAGCATGATTTCTATGTGAAACTGAAAAATGCGCAGCGTTTTTTGGCCGACGGAAACAAAGTCAAGGTGACGATTATGTTTCGCGGTCGCGAGATGTCGCATCCCGAGCTTGGGCAGGAAGTCCTGGACCGCGTGGCCAAGGAGCTTGCCGACACCATTACCCGTGAAAAACCGCCGAAGATTGAAGGGCGCAACATGACGATGATCATTGCGCCGAAGGCTTGAGGAAAAAGGAGAGATAATTATGCCGAAAATGAAAACACGTCGCGCAGCGGCGAAGCGCTTCAGCGAGACCGGCTCCGGCCAGTTCAAGAGAAACAAAGGCTATCACAGCCACATTCTGGAAAAGAAATCTCCGAAGAGAAAGAGAAATTTCAGAAAAGCGGCATTGGTTTCCAAATCGGATTATAAGCGCGTCGTCAGAATGCTTCCGAACGGCTGATAAAAGGAGGAGTCACGAATGGCAAGAGTAAAAAGCGGTCTTACGAACCACAAAAGACATAAAAAGATTCTGAAATTGGCAAAGGGCTACAGAGGCGCCCGCCATACCCAATTCCGCAAAGCCAATGAGCTCGTCATGAAGGCGCTCTACTATGCGAGACGGGATCGTCGGCAGAAGAAGAGAGAATTCCGTCGGCTTTGGATTATCCGTATCAATGCGGCGGCTCGTGCAAACGGTCTGTCCTACAGCCGTTTGATTGCCGGCCTCACGAAAGCGGGCATCGAAGTCAATCGCAAGATGCTTTCCGAGATGGCGATTCACGATCCGGCAGCTTTTGCAAAAATCGCCGAAGCGGCCAAGAATGCACTGTAAGAATACCGGCACATGCTGTTGTTTTGAAATTTTGAGGTGACAAACATGGCAAGTATTTCTTTTGAAATCATGGAAGAATTGGGCGACCTTTCGACGGCGTCCAACGGCTGGGCAAAGCAGCTGACTCTGACTGCCTGGAACGGGCGCGCGCCGAAATTCGATCTGCGCTCCTGGGATCCGGAACACCAGGCCATGACGAAGGGGCTGACCCTGACGAAGGCCGAATTGCTCAATCTTCGCGATATTCTGGACAATCTGGATTTCGACAAATACGAAGACTGAGACGAAAGAAAATGAAAAAGCTCTCCCGCGAGGAGGGCTTTTCGTGTATATGGGGAAATTTTAGGCAGGGCCGAAATTTCTTTTTGCATAGGCAACAGACAGAACAAAAGGGGAACGAAAGAGTATGAATTTTTTGGAAACGAGAAAGCGGACAGCGTATTTTTTCTGCTGTCTCGGCATGGCGATTGACGGATTCTTGGGCGGGCTGAAAATTTTCATCGGCTGGCAGAGCGGTTCCATTTCGACCGTCGGCGACGGTTTCAACAATGTGACGGATGTGGGCGCGGTCTTTTTGCTGCTCCTGACATTTTATTACGCGGCGAAACCTTCGGACAAGGAGCATCCTTTCGGCCACGGGCGCCTCGAATATCTCAATTCCACCGTGATGGCTTCCGTCGTGCTCTACGTCGGCATCATGCTCTGCGTCGATTCCGTCGGGAAAATTTTGGATCCGGAGCCCGTCGTCGTGACGGGGCGTCTCATCGCGACGCTTTGTGTCGGCATCGTGGGAAAACTGTCGCTCTTTTTCTTCTATCGATTGGCCGTCCGAAAAACGGGCGCCGAAGCGTTTCGTGCGTACGGCGCCGATTCGATGTCCGACGTACTTTCGACCGTGGGCGTCCTGGCCGCCGTCGCCGTCGAGAGCCTGACCGGCCTTTTGATTGACGGCTACGTCGGCGTCCTCGTTTCCCTGCTGATTATTCATACGGGCTACGAAATTTTGAAACAGGCGCTGAATTCTATCATCGGTGCGGAGCCGGACGCGGCGCTGTACGAAGAAGTGCGGACATACATGGAAGCGCAGCCGGGCATTTACGGCGTGCACGACCTGATTATTCACGATTATGGCCCGGAAAATCGTTTCCTTTCCGCGCACGTGGAAATGGACAGCCGGCTCGATCTCGTCGCCGCGCACCAAATCGCGGAAAATCTGATGGACGGCATCAAGGAAACGTTCCGGATGCAGGCCGTCGTCCACGCCGATCCGAAAGCCGTCGGAAATCCGAACGAAGCGACCTATCGCCGCGACCTCGAAGCCGCTATCTATCGCACGGGCCTCCCGCTCTCCTATCACGATTTCTACGCCGAAGAGCATGACGGCGACGTGTATCTCTCTTTTGAAATTTCTTTTACGGACAAATGCGCGCTGAACGACGAAGAAATCTACGAGCGCCTCTCGCACGAAATCTCGACCGAGCAGACGGAGACGGGCGGAAATTATTATATCGATATCATGATTGACAGAAATTTCATCAGCGGCAAGCGATACGGGAGGGAGTATCGGGCTTAATAATGAGATTGCTTTTTTGTCTGGCGGGGGAAAAGTTAGCAGTGAGTAGTGAGCAGTGAGCAGTTCAGGTGTCGCCTGCGGCGACGAATTTTTATAAAAAACGCGCGAAGCGCGCACCTGCACTGCTAATTGCTCATTGCTAACTGCTAACTTTTTTTAATGCTATGAGACGCAATGGCTGAGCGCCGAAAAAGTCGACAACCACGCGCCGTTTCCTTTATTTCTTTGGAAAATCCTTGAAAATGTGATATAATACTGACCGTCGACGGATACAAGTCTGTTATGAATCGTATATGGAACAGTTGGCGAAACGGGGGGATTGGATGCGAAGTTGGAAAAGACATTGTATATTGACGGGATGTTTGCTCTTGGCGGGCGCGGGGGCGGCGAGTGCTTCCAGCGTTTTTACCGAGGGAGATACGGGCGAATCGGTTCGGGCGTTGCAGAAAATGTTGGCGAGTGCGGGGACGCGCATCGTCATTGACGGATATTACGGCAAGGGCACGCAGGCGGCTATTCGCGAGTTTCAAATCAAAAAAGGTCTTCCGGCCGACGGGGTCATGGGAAGGCTGACGTATCATATGCTCTCCGATATGGTCAAGAGTGGCTACACGATTGCCACGGGCGACAGGTATGCGGAGATTTTGGACAGTTACCGCTGGCGGCCGAACGATCCGAAGCGGGCGGTCATCTGGACGACGGAGGAAATTTCGCCGCTTCGCGATGTGAAGGCGCAGGCCATCATGACGGAGGCGCAAAAATATATCGGTGTGCCGTATGTATTCGGCGGGACGACGCCGGGCGGCTTCGATTGCTCGGGATTCATCCAGTATGTCTTCCGCAAGCAGGGCTTGGAGCTTCCGCGGACGGCCGATCAGCAGTATGAATTGGGAGATTTCGTCATCTGGAACGCTTTGGAGCCGGGTGATTTGGTCTTCTTTACCACGTATGAGGAAGGCGTCTCGCATTCGGGTTTGTATCTGGGAAACGGAAATTTCATCAGTGCGACGTCGAGCGGCGGGGTCATGATTGCGGATATGACGAGCGGGTATTGGCGCGATTGTTATATCGGCGCGAAACGGATTTTGTGAAATAAGAGAGTCGCGCAATGAAGCGACACATTTGCGGCAAAGACGTCAGACATCAGACAATCAGACGTCAGACTTTAGCGGTGTCGCCTTCGGCGACGATTTTATAAAAGTGTTGCAAAAGTGACAGCACGAAAACTAACAGCCAATCACTGTTTTGCGCATGAGAAAAAAGCACTCCTCCGGTATGAGGAGTGCTTTTTGATTGAGTTTCTTTTATTTTCCTTTGAAATTCGCCGGGCGTTTTTCGAGGAAGGCGGTGAT
>CAVHDO010000011.1:0-20748 GCA_963634795.1 Oscillospiraceae bacterium | reverse complement strand
TCGATTGTGTACGGAGGGATATGGTGGTACGGTCGGCATAAAAAATAATCCTCGGGATCCGATGGACGGATACCGAGGATTATTTTTTTTGCACCTTTCGGTGCGGTGTTATTTTGCTACGCAAAATGTGGCTTGCGCCGTTATGCTGCTTCGTAGCATGCGCCTGGCGGCGCGAGTCATTTTTCGTACTTTCGTACGGAACTCCTTACAGCTTCTTCATTCTCTTTCTTCCCCGGGGAAGAAAGAGAACGAAGCAAGAGAAAGAAGCCGCCGCCAGGGCAAAATTCGCCGCCGCTCAGGGGCGCCGCCGCTCGGCCTTGCCAATGCTAACGTCACCGATACGCGCGATTTTTACGTCCTGACGCATTCTTACCACGCAAGGCCGCAAGACGCGTCGGCGCCCCGGTGCTTCTTTGTGTTTTCGTCAATGTCGACGCTACGCCGGCGAATTTTGCACAGGCGGGCCTCCTTACAGCGAGCGTGCTGAGGGAGTCATAGAAAAGCGGTGTCGTCAGGCGAGGTAGAGACGTCAGATGGTCAGACGTCAGACATCAGATGAAAGCGGTGTCGCCTGACGGCGATGATTTTTATAAAAAATCGCGCGAAGCGCGCACCTCGTAAGCCTTCCTTTGGAGGAAGGTGGCGCGGAGCGCCGGATGATGGGGCGCCGAAGGCGCAATACAAAAATGTCGCGAAGCGACACCGCTAAAATCTGAAGTCTGAAGTCTGATCGTCTGACGTCTTCACCCTGGCTGTCGAAAAAGCCGAGCACGCCAACCTGTGTACTGTGTACTGTGTATTTTCTTTGCCGCCTGTAGCAAAAGGGGAAGACGATAAATATGCTGATTCACGCAGTATATAAAAAACCCTTATAGCAATATACAAAAAAGTTTTATAGCCAAAGTAAGACGAAATAGCCATTTCCCTCTTGACAGAAAATAGGGGGGGGGTGGTAGGATAAACTAAAACTTGGCGTATAAACGTGCTGTGAGGCTCTTGTGGGAGCGTAAAGGCGTTCATTTGATATTTTTGGTGAAATAAAGGGGAGGTACAAAATGCGTGGCATGAGCAAAAAAATGAAAAGTTGGAAAGCGTTGACGGCGGCTGTCGTATTGGCTGTCGGCTTTTGGGGCGCACCGCAGGGAGCATGGGCGAATACAACTTTGAGCGGGACTGCGGCGGCTTCGAATCTGAATGGCGCAACGGCGTCGGGGGTATATACCACTGCGGTTGGTGATAAAGCAAGTGCGTCCAACATGTACGGCACTGCGGTCGGTGCTCTGGCAGAGGCCGGAGGTTGTGCTTCTGCGCTTGGTTACAAAGCGCAAGCAAGCGGGGGTTTTAGTACTGCGATTGGTGATGAAGCAGTAGCAAATAAGGATGCCAGTGTCGCGGTGGGATACGAGGCGGTGGCATCGGGGGCGGAAGGCACGGGCAAGCCGGGAATCGTTGGCGGGACGACGGCTATTGGTACGTATGCCAAGGCAAGGGGGAATTATTCTACTGCCATTGGGCATTTTGCAGAGACGACGGAGACCGCTTACAAAGGGGTGGCAATTGGTGAGCAGGCGACTGTTTCTGGGGATGGTGCCATTGGGATTGGTGCACATACCGAAGTCGCTGGGGAAGAAACACTGGCCATCGGGTATGATGTGACGACTTCTCAAACGACGACAAGCGATAAGGGGGAAGAAACGACCACGGCGGCAGCGTTTGCGACGGGGATTGGTTCGAGAAGTGAAGCGTCTGGCCATTATTCGTCTGCACTTGGTTATAACAGTCAAGCGACGGGATTGCAGGCGGCGGCAGCCGGCTATAACAGTCAAGCGACGGCGATTGCTTCTTCTGCTTTTGGTTCAATGGCCCAGGCGACAGGGACACATGCACAGGCTTTTGGCTACAACAGCCAAGCAACCGGAGATTATTCTTTGGCGTCTGGATTTGCGGCGCAAGCGACGAAGGAACTTTCATCCGCTTTCGGGTATAAAAGTCAGGCGACGGGAAAGCAGGCTTTGGCGCTTGGCAGTGGAAGCGTAGCGTCGGCAGAATCGGCGATAGCGCTGGGCTACGGCTCCGTAGCGGATGAAGCCAATACTGTCTCTGTCGGCAAAGCAGGAAGTGAGAGAAAAATCACCAATGTCGCGAGGGGTGTGAATCCTACGGATGCGGTCAATGTTTCTCAGCTTAATGAGTTCATTCAGAATGATTTTGTCGGGATGCGGCTCGAGCTCTCCAATGCAATCAACAAAGTCGGCGCGGGAGCTGCCGCTCTTGCGGCACTTCGCCCGGAAGCTTATAGTCCGACGGACAGATGGAGCTTCGCTGTAGGTTACGGTCATTATAAAAATGCGAACGCCGGCGCACTCGGTGTCTTCTACAAGCCCAATGCCGACATGACAGTTTCTTTCGGTGGTACGATTGGACATGATGACTCTATGATGAATGCGGGCATTTCTTTCAAACTCGGAAGCAAGGGAAAGAAAGCCGGGACGTACCGGAGCGCGATGGATTTGGTACAGCGGATAGATGCGCTGGAAGCGGCGACGGCCAAAGAAGCGAAACGCAATGATGCGCAGGATCGGATGATCGTCGCGCAGGCGAAAGAAATCAAAACTCTTCATAGGAATGATACGACGCAGGCAAAGGAAATTGCGGCGCTTAAGGCAGACATTGCGAGATTGCAGCAGCAAATTGCGACGCTTTTGTCGGAAAACGGAAAGGCCATTCGGTAATCCTTCCGAAAGCGGCAAACGGTTTTTCAAAATCACTTCATTGGATACGGATTGCGTGAGGAAAATAAAATCCGGAGTGATTGGATGTTTCTTGTTGGATTTGCCGGATTCAAAAAGAGGCGGAAGAAATTTTTTTGCCGCAGCTTTTGTGATTCGGCTTTCCATATACTTCTCCAGCGCCGGTAACGGCAGCGAAAGAGGCGGGCTTTTGTCCGTCTTTTTTGCATGGGAAGGCAAATCGCAGAAAGCAGAGCCATATTTGTAGTGATTTTGCGGAAATTTGCACAAAGCACCACTTGGGAAGCGCTCCGTGCATTTGCTTATATTAAATCGTCGCGAAGCGACATCGCTAAAATTTAACAGCTAACAGCTAATAGCTATCTCGCGCCTGCCAAAAAAGCCAAACAAGCTCTGACGTCTGAAGTCTGATCGTCTGACGTCTCAATCTTGGCTGTCAAAACAGCCAGCACGCCAATCTGTGTACTGCGCACTGTGCACTGTGCATTTTCCCATCGCCTGTCGAAATAGCCAAGCACAGATCAAATTACGCCTCTCATCTCGCTATAGTTTCTACGCATACCACAGATATATTTTCCGTATGTTGCCATATACCCACCTTGGGTCTATAATGGCAGTCGTTTGAGGCGGAAAGATTATTTCCGTCAAGGCTGCAAGTGACACCGCGCCCGCATTTTTGCGAGAGTTGTCGGCGGTGCCGGTCGGCATTGAGGAATGGGTGGGACTATTCCGGACTGTGGGGACAAAATGGAACAAGATCAGGAAATGCAGGAAAATTTGGAGCGCGGCCTGAAGAATCGCCATATCCAGCTGATTGGGCTGGGCGGAGCGATCGGGGTCGGGCTCTTTTTGGGTTCGGCGACAGCCATTGAGCTGGCCGGGCCGTCCGTGCTCTTGACGTATGTCATCGGCGGGATTGCCATTTATTTCATCATGCGGGCGCTCGGGGAGCTCTCTGTCGCGTATCCCGTTTCCGGTGCGTTCAGCGCGCACGCGGCGAAATTTTTGGGACCGAAATGGGGTTATCTCACCGGCTGGACGTATTGGTACATGTGGATCGTGACTTGCATGGCCGAGCTCACGGCCGTCGGGATTTACATGAATTTCTGGTATCCCGATTTGCCGCAATGGCTTTCGGCGCTGGCGGCTCTGGTCATCATGACGAGCGTCAATTTCATCGCCGTCTCCGCGTACGGTGAATTTGAATTTTGGTTTGCGCTCATCAAAATTTTGACGATTATTTTCATGATTGTCTCCGGCGGGTGCATGATTTTCTTCGGGATAGGAAACGGCGGCATCGCGACCGGGATTGAAAATCTCTGGGCGAACGGCGGATTTTTCCCGAATGGCTTTGAAGGCACGCTCATGGCGCTCGTCATGGTCATGTATTCGTATCTGGGGATTGAAATCATCGGAGTCACGGCCGGCGAAGCGCACGACCCGCGTTCGACAATCAAGAAAGCCATCGATGAAGTTTTCTGGCGGATTTTGATTTTCTACGTCCTGTCGCTCGGTGTCATCATGTCGATTTATCCGTGGAACGAAATCGGCCACATGGGCAGCCCCTTCGTCGTGACATTTGAGAAACTGGGGATCAAGGGCGCGGCCGACATCATCAATCTCGTCGTGATTACCGCCGTCCTCTCGTCTTGCAATTCCGGAATTTTCAGCTCGGGACGCATGCTGTACAATTTGTCGCTCCAAGGGAAAGCGCCGCGCTGTTTCCAGACATTGAATCGACATCGCCTGCCCTGGGTCGGCATTCTCTTCTCCGCCGGTATTCTGCTGTTTGCCGTCGGATTGAATTACGTCATGCCGTCCGAAGTTTTCGTTTACGTCACGTCTGTCAGCTCCTTCGGCGCGCTGTGGACTTGGTTTGTGATTCTGCTCACGCAGCAAAAATTCCGCGCGTCCCTTTCCAAAGAGGAAGTGAAGAAACTCGCGTACAAAATGCCGTTTGCGCCGTACAGCGGTTACCTCACGATGGCGTTTCTTCTCTGCGTCGTCATTGCGTCCGGTTTCCGGGAAGATACGCGCGTCGCGCTCTACATCACGCCGATTTGGTTCTGCCTGCTCTTGATCGGCTATGAATTGATCAAGAGACGGACGCCGCGGGACGGTGAAAAAATCGCGCGGTATGCGTTTGAAAAAGAATAAGGAAACGGAAAACTCTCGCTATGTCGGGAGTTTTTCTTTCATGATATAATGATAAAATAAAATGCCAAAGGAGGTCGGATATGGAGAAAGAAACGATGGCAGACGACCGGCTCATCGTCGCGCTCGATGTGAAAAGTTTGGCGGAGATGAAGACGATGGTCGAGACGCTGGGCGACGCCGTTTCCTTTTATAAGGTCGGCATGGAGCTGTATTACAGCGCGGGCGAGGAGGCCGTGACGTATCTTATGGAGCGCGGGAAATCTGTATTTCTCGATTTGAAATTGTACGACATTCCGAATACGGTGGGCGAGGCGACGGCGGCCGTGACGAAACTGGCGGCGACGTTTTTGACCGTCCACGCGTCTGGCGGGCGCGCGATGCTGGCAACGGCGGTGCGGCGCGCGAAGGAGCAGGCGGAAGCGCTCGGCATCCCGCGGACGAAAATTTTGGCCGTCACGGTGCTCACGTCTTTTGATGAGGCGGGCTGGCAGGAAACGGGCGGCCGGACGCCGATTGCGGGCGAGGTCTTGCGGTTAGCACGCTTGGCGAAGGAAGCCGGCGCGGACGGTGTCGTCGCGTCGCCCGAAGAAGCGGAAATGCTCAGAAAAGAATTGGGCGATGATTTTGAAATCGTGACGCCGGGCGTGCGGCCTGCGTTTGCGTCTGCCGACGATCAGAAACGCACGAAGACGCCGGCGGAAGCTTTGCGGGCGGGGGCGAGTCGTCTCGTTGTCGGGCGGCCCATCACGCGCGCGGACGATCCCGCGGCGGCTGCGAAATTGATTTTGGAAGAGATAAAGGAGATTTGACATGACAGAGCAAGAAGTCGAAGCGTTGCTTCGGAAAACGAAAGCAATTTTGGAAGGACATTTCCTTTTGACATCGGGGCTTCACAGCCCGCTATACGTGGAAAAATTCAATGTGCTCCAGCATCCGGAATACACGAAGAAATTGTGCGAGGAATTTGCGACGCATTTTGCCGGCAAAGGCATCCAAACGGTCGTGGGGCCGGCGACGGGCGGGATCATTCTCTCGCAGGTCACCGCGGGGCTCCTGGGCGTCCGCTCCATTTTTACCGAACGCGAAAACGGCGTCATGACGCTTCGACGCGGTTTCACCCTCGCGCCGGGTGAAAAGATTTTGATTGTGGAAGACATCGTGACGACGGGCGGCTCCATCAAAGAAGTCGTGGATATCGCGAATCGCTGCGGCGCGGAGATTGTCGGCATCGGCCTCTTGGTCGACCGCTCCGGCGGCACGGCAGATTTCGGCGTCCCAAAAGAAAAAGTCCATCCGCTTCTGCACTTGGCGGTGGAAACGTACAAGCCGGACGATTGTCCGCTGTGCAAAAAAGGCGTCCCGATCACGGAACGCGGCAGCCATCATTTGAAATAATTTTGAAGGAAACGGTTTCTCTTCGGAGGAGCCGTTTTTTGTTTGGAAGGCTTGGAAGGCTTGAAAAGGTTTGAAAGGCTTGAAAAGGTTTGGAGGGCTTGATGATGAAAATGACTTCAAGCTTCATCAAGCCGAGGCAAAAGTAAAGCGAAGGATGGGACGAGAATTTTTTGTGGTATTTCAAGCCTATACAAGCTGATGGAACAGGTAAGAATCGAAAAGGAGAAAGAAGTTACAAAGAAGATGTGATATAATCAAAAGCAAAGAAAAGAACGGAGGAGAGGGAATGAAAATTTTGCTGGCGGATTTTCGTCGTTTCATCGGGAAGCGCAGTCAAATTTCGGCGCGGCTTCCGCAGATGGCGACGGCGCTTTCGGAGGCGGGCTGTGAAGTGGTTTGTGCCTTTGCCGATGAAACAAAAAAGGGGACGCCGGCTTTTTCATTACCTGAGAATGTTTCTTTTTACAATTTGTATTATGTACAAGGCGAGATGGTCGTGCGGCCGAGCGTGCTTTTGAAGGCGCTGAAACTTTGTCTTTCACCGATTTCCGCGGCGGCGGCGCGTGATCAGGATTATCGCATGGTGCGCGCGGCGAAGACGTCCCTTTTGCGCGTTTTAAAAGACACGGCGCCCGACGTTATTATTTCTTTTCACGAGACGACGAGTCGATTGCTCTTGGCCGGAGTTGAGGCGGAGGTGCCCGTCGTGACGTGGCTGTCGGCCGATCCCGATTTTCTTTTTGCGAAAGCGCCGTATTATGAGCGGCACGACATCGAAAAAAGCGCTTGCATTCAGGCGGACAGCGAGGACGCGGCGGCGCGGGCGAAAATGTATCTGGCGTGCGAGCGTTTCACGTCGCTGCCCGCAGTCGGGGAAGAGGGCGCGCAGGAAATGTGGCGCGCGTTTCTGGCAGAGGTTTCCGAAAATTACAAAGAAGAGCTGGCCAAGCGCGGACCGAAGTCGACGGAGACGCCGTTCAGTTTTTTCCGAAACAATTGGTAGAGGGCAATATGGGAAACAAGACGCTCGGAAACGAGGGCGAGCAAATCGCACGGCGGCATCTGGAAAGTAGCGGAATGCGTTTCATTTGCGCCAATTATTACAGGCGCTACGGCGAGGTGGATATCATCATGGAGGACGGGGACGAGACGGTCTTCGTCGAGGTGAAGACGCGTCGCGGTTTCCGTTACGGCGCCCCGGCCGAAGCGGTCACGCCGACGAAACAAAAACACCTCCGCTACTGTGCCGAGGTGTATTTTGCCGAAAAAGGCCAAGAATCATATCGGGCGCGCTTCGACGTCGTGGAGGTCCTGCTCCTGCCGGGTCGCACGCCCTTGGTGCATCATATTAAGGATGCATTTTGAAGGAAAGGTGTGACAGCTATCCGTAATCCGTGTGACCGTATGACTGTGTGTGAATTGCTTGGGAGTCAAAGGGCTTAAAAAGCTTGAAAAGGCTTGAAAAGGCTTGAGCGTGTGAGCTTTTTGGCTTTACAGGAATCATGAGGAACGGTAAACGGACGGCGGACGACGGATTTGAGACAAAAGAAAAGGGCGGCTGTGAGAGGCCGTCCTTTTGACGTGTGGATTCTTTATCCGAACCAATGCATAATCGCGATGAAAATGCCGATGGAGAGACCGATTTTGATGAGGGTGCCGAAGAAGCCGAGAATTTTGAAAATTACATAGATGGCGACGGCGGCAATGAGTGCGCCGATGATCGGACTGGAGGAAATCATTTCAAGCATAATGGGCTCCTTGGGAAAAAGGCAGAATTGAGAATTGAGGGGCGTGGCATCGGCTATAGAGACGTCAGACATCAGACAATCAGACGTCAGATTTTAGCGGTGTCGCTACGCGATGATTTTTATATTGCGCCTTCGGCGTTTCATCATTCGGCGCTTTGCGCTACCGGCAACCGTCCGCCGGAAGTTTACCTCCCAAGGAAGGCTAAAGCGGTACGCGTTCTTCGCGATTTTTTATAAAATCGTCGCCGTTAGGCGACACCGTTTTTGTCTGATGTCTGACGTCTGACCGTCTGATGTCTCAATTTCAATGTGTGCTAAAATGGCAGCAAAACTATTTCTATATCTCCACTCGATTTTCCACTGCGCTGGCGAGGGTCTGGCTGTCTGCGTAGCCGATGTCGCCGCCGGCGGGGAGACCTCGGGCGATGCGGGTGACTTTGATGCCGGCCGGTTTGATGAGGCGCGCGAGGTAAAATGCCGTGGCTTCGCCTTCCGTGTCGGGATCTGTCGCGAGAATCACTTCTTTGACCGTTTCATCCGTGAGGCGACTCATGAGTTCTTTGATGCGAAGATCGTTTGGGCCAATGCCGTCCAGCGGCGAGAGTGCGCCGTGGAGGACGTGATAGAGACCGTGGTATTCGCCGCTTTGCTCCATGGATTGCACATCGGCGGGCTGCTCGACGACGCAGATGATGCTGTGATCGCGCCGCTCGTTTCCGCAAATTTCGCAGGGATCCGAGGTCGCCAGATTGCAACAGGACGAGCAATAGCACGTGACCCGGCGGGCTTCCGTGATGGCATGGACAAACGCATCGACATCTTCCTGCGGGCGCTCCAGCATGAAATACGCGAGGCGCCGCGCCGTCTTGACGCCGATTCCCGGCAGGCGGAGAAACTCGCCGGCGACGGTTTCCAGAGAATCGTTCATCAGAAGAGGCCGCCCGGGAGGGAGAGACCGCTCGTGATTTTTTGCATTTCCGCGGCGACCATTTCATCGGCTTTGCGGGACGCTTCATTGACCGCCGTCGTGATGAGATCCACGAGCATTTCCGGATCGGACGGATCCATGGCGTCGGGGGAAACGGACAGCGTCTGAATCTGGTGTTCGCCCGTCATCGTGAGCGACACCGCGCCGCCGCCGACCGTGACGTCCACTGTCATGCTTTTGATTTTTTCTTTCGCTTTTTCCATATCTTCCTGCATTTTGCGGGCTTTCTTCATCATGCTTTGCATTTGGGCTTTGTTTCCGAACATTTTGGATTCTCCTTATTTCTAAAACAGAATTATTTCTCCACATATATATCACAATCGGGCGCGATTTTCAAGGCGGCGGCGAGGAGCGGGTCGTCGGGAAGCGCGCTTTTTTCCGTGGCCGCGAGGGTCGTCTCTTTTTGAGCGGTCGTCGCTTTTCCGCGGAGCGCTTCGGCGGCGGATTTCGCTTCGGCGGCGTCCGGGCTGCCGACGAGGACGGCGCGAAGAGCGAGCGTTCGTTTCGTGAAATTTTTCAAAATACCCGCCGCGGCGTCGCGGTTCGCGTCATTGTTGCACAGCTGGACAATCAGCGGCTGCGGCGCTTCGATCACGGCGCGCCCGCCTTCCACGCAGAGGAGTCGCGTCTTGGCATAACAGTTGTAAAGATCGATGCGGTGAATTTGCATGAAATGAGACAGGACTTGCTTCCAGATGGATTCGTATTCCGCCGGATCGATGCCGTCCACCGCCGGCGTTTCGGAAACGGGAGTCGCGTCCGCTTTCGGCGCTTCGGTTTCCTTTGGAATTTCTTTCGGAATTTCGGAAACGGGTTTGTCTTCGGTTGGTTTTGTTTCCTTGGCCGTTTGCTCGTCGGCTTGCGTGTTTTGCGCCAACTGTACCATTTCTTCGAAGGAAATGGGGGGTGTCTTGGGGATGGGCGGTTTTGAAAGAATGGGGATGGCGACGGTCTTTTTCGGAAGGGGAACGGCGACGAGAGAGGGGGATGTTTCCGGGAGACGACCGTTTCCCAGCGCTTCTTCCAAGGCTTCCAGACGATTCAAAAGCCCTTCGAGCGTGCGGGATTCGCGGAGGCGGCAGAGACGCAGAATGGCCATTTCCGCATTCATGCGCGGCGCGCTACTCTGTTTTGTTTCCGAAAGAGACGCGGAGAGACTTTCAAAGAGCGCGTCGAGATAGGATGGCGACAGCGAGGCGGCTTCCGCAATAAGCGCATTTTTTTCGGCGCCGTAAATGGAAAGCTCTGGCGCGTTTTCGTCGATTTTCGCCATGACGACGTCGCGGAAATGGGAGAGCAAATCGGAGAGGACGGCCGCCGGCTCTTTGCCGCTTTGTAAAATGGCATGGAAAGTGCCGAGGGCTTCCGCATTTTTGCGGCGGAGAATGTGAGCGGCGAGCGTCAAAATTTCTTCTTTTCCCGTGAGCCCGAGCAAATCGTAGACGAGCGAGGCGGTGAGCGGCGCGTCTCCGGCGGCACTGCGGCATTGATCGAGAAGGGAGAGCGCATCGCGGAGCCCGCCTTCGGCACGGACGGAGAGAAGATCCGCCGCTTCGCTCGTGAGGGAGAATTTGTCCGCTTCGGCGATTTTGAGCAAATGATTTTTGATGTCTTCGGCGGAAATGCGACGAAATTCGTAGCGCTGGCAGCGGGAGAGAATCGTCAGCGGGATTTTTTCCGGCTCCGTCGTCGCCAAAATGAAAAGTACATGGGACGGCGGCTCTTCCAGCGTTTTCAAAAGCGCGTTAAAAGCCTCTTTTGTCAGCATGTGCACTTCGTCGATGATGTAGACTTTCTTTTTGCAAACGGAAGGGAGCGAGCGGACCGATTCGCGGAGCGCGCGGATTTCCTCGATGCCGCGATTCGACGCCGCGTCGATTTCGTAGACGTCCATCGAGGCGCCGCTCGTGATTTCTTCGCAATTGTGACAATGATTGCAAGGATTCACCCCGTCGGGATGCTCGCAATTCACGGCCTTGGCCAAAATTTTCGCCAGACTCGTCTTCCCCGTGCCGCGCGGACCGGAAAAAAGATATGCGTGCGCGAGACGATCCTCGGCCAGCGCACGCCCGATGGGAACGGAAATATGCGACTGCCCGACGACTTCATCAAATGTCTGCGGGCGCCATTTGCGATACAAAGCAAGATAAGCCATGATGATTTTCTCCTTAAATAATTTTCTCTCATTATAGCATGATATGTATCGTGGTACATAGAGGTGGAGAGAGCGGATGATCAGATGTCAGACTTTGTTTGGCTTTTTGGGGCAGGCGAGAGGCGAAAGTGCACAGTGCACAGTACACAGTGCACAGTACACAGTACACAGTACACAGGTTGACGTGTTTAGCTTTTTTATCAGACAAGAGACAAAAGTTAGCAGTGAGCAGTTCAGGTTCGCGCTTCGCACTGTTTCATATAAAAATCATCGCCGATAGGCGATACCGCTTTTCGCTCCAAGCTCCCGGCTCATAGCTCCAAGCTCATTTAGCGACACCGCTAAAGTCTGACGTCTGATTGTCTGATAGCCGATGTCTCAATCTTGTCTGCCGGAAAAAGCAATCGTAAGCGGCTCGTGACTTATATAAAATTTTCTTGCTTATCGATGTTTCTTCTTGTATAATGCTCTTGCGAGATTTGTTTATGACGATCTCCGGGTCCCGTGCAATGGGAAACCGTGAACCCTGTCAGGTCCGAGAGGAAGCAGCAGTAAGCGGGCCTTCTCATGTGCCACGGAGCATCCCGGGGGTCGTCATGGGCAAATCTTTTTTAGAAGCTTGGAGCCGTGAGCCGGGAGCTTGGAGCGAAAAATCGTCGCCGTCGGTCGACCGTATTTTGCTCCGGGCTCGGGGCTCTTGGCTCACAGCTATTTTGCGTCTGAAGAATTTTGGTGTTTTGCACTGTCTTTACGAAAGGAATGCTATGAAATATATTGTTGCCATTTGTTTCCTGCTCTTCGCTTTATTCGTCGGCATGGGAGCCGAGGCGCGGGAGGTGTATCGGGTGAAGAATCCGCGGTATGCCGAGGCGCTCGTGTACGAGGAAGCGGGGCGGCTTTTCGGGGATCCGGAAATTTTGAATGTCGGCGGCTCTTGGTGGGTCGAAAAAAGGCCGCATGGCTGCCGCGCGTATGTGAAGGTGACGGATCGCGGCGTGACGTTTCCGGTGGACTTGCCGATTTCGGACGACGGGACGGCGGATTTGTCATTCTTTGCCGCGCAGGCAGGACTTGCTTGGACGGTGAATGATCGAAAGGAAATTTTATTTTCCGCCGTGCCTTCGGTGACGAAAGTGGCGCGAGCGAAGGACGTGGTGCTCGTCTGGGATCCGGAGTGTCGTTTCGATGCGGAGGCGCCGTTTTTCACAGAGGCGGACGGCGTGCGGATGCTTTCGCCGGAATGGGGCGTGTATACGAAACTGTCGCCGGATTTTGGCTATGTGGCGGAGGCCGAAGCGGTCGGCGTTTCCGTCATGCCGCTCGTGCACAATGATTTCAATCCGGAGGCGACGGCGAAATTTATGCGGGATTCGTCGGCGCAGCAACATTATATTCGACAGTTGACGGCGCTGGCGGTCGTGTATGGGCTCGTCGGTTGGAATATTGATTTTGAAAACATGAATCCGGCGGATAAAGGGCTTTTTACGAATTTTATGAAATCGCTTGCGGCGAGTCTTCATGCCAAAGGGAAATTGTTGTCCGTCGATATCGTGGTGCCGGGAGATGAGACGAGCTATTGGAACGGCGCCTATGATCGGGCAGCGCTCGCGGAATTTGTGGATTACGAGGTCGTGATGGGCTACGATCAGACGGCGCGCACGGGCGGAAAGGCGGGGCCGAATTCCGCGTATGATTGGCTGGACGGAAGCTTGGCCAAATTGGTGCGGATGGTGCCGGCGGAAAAATTGATTTTGGGATTGCCGCTCTACACAAGGATGTGGGAGGGTGAGGATGGCCGCGGTCTTCGGATGAAAGTCTTGACGCATCGCGGCGTAAAAAAAATGGCGGACGACAAGAAAGCGAAGCCGCACTGGGATGAGAAGACGAAAAGTTTCTATTTGGATCTGAAAGAAGCGGGCGTGCGCCGGCGTGTCTGGCTGGAGGAGGCGGCGTCGCTTCGGGAGAAACTTTCGCTCATCGAGAAATATGATCTGGCCGGCAGCGCTTGGTGGCGCTACGGTTTCGAGGCGCCGGATTTGTACGAAGAACTTTCGGGCGCGGTGTGAAAGAACAGTTAGCAGTTAGTGGTTAGCAGTTAGCAGTTTAGGTATTTGCTTTTTCGGTTCGACGTCTTTACCGGAGATGAGGGAAAAGGAGAGATGAGATGTTTCGTGAAATGAGACGGGCGGGGCAGGCGCTTTCGACGGAGGCGTGCAAAGAAATTTTGCGGCGGCACGGCGAAGGCGTCCTGGCGGTCGCGGGCGATGACGGGTATCCGTATGCCGTGCCGCTGAATTACGCGTATGTGGATGAGAAACTGGTGATGCACGGGGCGCGCGCGGGGCATAAAGTCGATGCGATGCGCGCCTCGGACAAAGTTTCCTTTTGCGTTCTTGACGAAAAAGCGGTCGTGCCCGAAGAATATTCGACGGCGTATCGCTCGGTGATTGTTTTCGGACGCGTGCAAATTTTCACGGAGGCGGAGGACATCTTTCCGTATCTGGATGCGTTGGGTATGAAATTCACGAAGGATGACGCGGCGGCGCGACGGGCGTATATCGAGCCGCATCTGTCGCAGGTCGCCGTTTACGTCCTGACGCCGGAGCATATCAGCGGAAAAGAAGGGCGACTTTTGGCGGCGAAGAGGAAATCGAAATGAATTTCGACGGCTTGATTTTGGGCGCGATCTCGTTTCTTTTGATTGGACTCTTGCACCCGGTTGTGATTTACGGAGAATACTATTTCACGAAAAATATTTGGCCGCTGTTTCTTGTGGGCGGCTTATTGTTTTTGTATTGGTCGGTGCATTTACAGGAAATGCTCTGGAGCGGCTGCGCGGCGGTGACGGGATTTTCTTTGCTGTGGAGTATTTTTGAATTGTTCGAGCAGGAGAAACGCGTCCGTCGCGGTTGGTTTCCAAAGAATCCGAAACGCCGGTCGTGATCTGTTGACTATGGACCGTGCGTGATGTTTGAGGCTTGAGGGACATACGGAGATAGAGACATCAGACGGTCAGACATCAGACATCAGATGATTTCTACACTTTGGTCGTCACGCCCGAGATAGTTGTTAGCTGTTAGCTATTAGACATTAGATGAAAGCGGTATCGCCTGTCGGCGATGATTTTTATGAAAATCGTGCAAAGCGTCGCATGATGAGACGCCGAAGGCGTATATAAAAATGTCGCGAAGCGACACCGCTAAAGTCTGACGTCTGATTGTCTGACGTCTGACGTCTTAATCGTGTCTGAGCAAAAAAGCCAAGCACGCCAACCTGTGTACTGTGCACTGCTAAAAAAAGCTCGCAGTCATGTGACTGCGAGCTTTTTTTAGGCTCGTTTCTTTCTAGAGAGACGATAGCCGATGGCGATGACGGCGAACCAGACGGGCGCGAGGAAGACCGCGTGGCGGAAGCCGGGGAGGAGCGCCATCGTGATGATGATGATAAGGAAATACGCGATGCTCAAAAGATCGATCACCGGATAGCCGATCATTTTGAAAATGAGACGGTCGGACTCTTTTCCCAAATATCGCCGAAATTGGATGTGCGTCAGGAGAATGAGAATCCAGCTCGTAATCACGGCGACGGTGACGACACTCATGATGTACGTGAAGGCCTCTTTCGGCAGGAAATAGCAAATGCCGATGACCGCGCTCACGAAGAAACTGGAGAAAAGGACGGCGCGACGAGGAATGCCGTTTCCCGAAAGATGCGCGAGCCATTTCGGCGCGTCGCCGTGAAGCGCGAGACCGTGCAGCATTCGCGCATTGCTGTAGAGACAGCTGTTGTACGCGGAGAAAACGGCGATAATCACGACGACATTCAAAATGTCCGGCGCGGCGGGAATGCCGAGGGCGTCGAATATTTCCACGAAAGGACTGCCTTCGGAGCCGACAAGATTCCACGGGTAGAGGCAGACGAGGACGAAAATGGCGCCGACGTAGAAAATCAAAATGCGGCTGATCGTCATATTCACAGCGTGCGGAATCGTCGTTTCCGGATTTTCCGCCTCTCCCGCCGTGATGCCGATGAGCTCCGTGCCGCCGAAGGAAAATGTCACGACGACGAGTGAGGATAAAAGCCCCCAAAGCCCGTGCGGCAGGAAACCGCCGTGCGCCCAGAGATTCGTGAAAGACGCGGGATTCTCCTCCGGTCCGATGCCGAAAATCAGAATCGCCAGGCCGAAGACAATCATGAGTCCCAGCGCCGAGACCTTGATGAGCGAGCCCCAAAATTCCAATTCCCCGAAGAGTTTCACATTCATCAAATTGGCGAGCGTAATCACGCAAAAAAGAATCAGCGTCGGAATCCAAGTCGGCAAATCCGGCAGCCAATATTGCATATAAATACCAATCACGGACAGCTCTGCCATGGAGACGCCGATGTAGAGAAACCAATAATTCCATCCGGCAAAAAATCCGGGGAATTCGCCCCAGTATCGATACGCGTATTCGCTGAAAGATGCGGAAACGGGGTGGTAGACCGCCATTTCTCCCAGCGCTCTCACGACGAAATAAATAAAAAGACCGCCGATGGCATAAGCCAAAATGGCGGCCGGGCCGACAGTCGCGATGGTATCGGACGCGCCGTAAAAAAGGCCGGTGCCGATAGCACAGCCCAGCGCAATCATCTGAATGTGGCGACTCTTGAGATTTCTTTGCAAATGTTGCTCGTCCATGGCGCATCTCCTGCCTGTGACCGTTTCAGAAACGGATTTCTGTAATTCTTTAGCGAAATATAGAAATATTATAGCAGGAGCGGCGCCGTTTTGATAGAGGAGCGGGAGGAAAACGGAGAGAATTTTCTATTCTGTTATTTTTTCACTCGCTTTTTCCAACTGCGACGGTCGGAGAATGGTTTCGTAAAATGTATTTAAGTTGTATTGCGGATTGTATTTTTGGATTTTGCAAAACAGAGAGTGTTCTCTGTGGGTGAGCCGGATGACATGGAAATGACCGTTGAGCTTGACGACGCCTTCGTAAATGGCCGGATGATCATCGACGAAATGCCCGAAAATTTTTCCCGAAAGAGTATTCAAAAGCTGGGGCATGGAGCTCAATATGCCGAAGGCGGGGTTTTTGTTTGCAACTTCGGTTGTTTCGCGCGCGCTCTCTGCGACGAGTCGTTTAATGGGAGGTTTGGTGATCACCATTTCTCCTTCCGTGCGCTGAATCATTTTCTTGAAAATGCGAATGGTGCAGCAAGCATCGAAAAGACTGTCATGAAATTTTCCCGGTTCTTCTCCGTAAAATTCGGCGACGGATGCCAATGTCCCGCCTTTTTGCGAAAGCCAGGCATGTCGCTCCGCCAGTTCGCTTTGCACGGCGGTACTGCTGAATGTCAAAAAAATATCCGCACAAATCGTATTTTCCGGCAATTTGAATTGTCGACTCGCCAGTATTTTCAAATCGCAATTCAAATTGTAACCGACCAAGATGTCTGCTTGATCCAAAAGGGATTGTATTTTATTTCTTTCCGTGGCATCGAGCTTTGTGACCGCGTAATGCTGATCGTAGCGGACGGATTCATTGGCGTCGACGATACTGATTTGCTCGATATTGTTCGCGCTGCCTTCCGTATCGATGCACAGCATTCGTTCCGGCGGCACAATTTGCAAAATCTCATTGATATTGATGATTTGGGAATTTTTCATGGCACTTCTCCTGCTTTTCGGACTCGCATGCGGCGGATTTTTTTGTCGTACATTATAAGATGATTGTATCATTTTTTTGTGTTTTTTGTAAAATAAAAAACCCGGTGATGAGCCGGGGTTCTGTTATTGACAATATAAACCGTGTTCGCTAATATATTTATCGAGGACGCCTTGGCGGCGGGCCGTTGTTTGCTCCCTGTTTTCATAAGGGGAGGTGGTCGGCATGGAATTAGTCGTGATTTTCACACTGCTTCTGTTCGTCATCATCTTGACGTTAAAAAACTAACCACAGAAAAACAGCCGCCCCTCTGCCAAACGTGCGGCTGTTCTTCTGATTAAAACTTTTTTCGGGAGCCGGCTCGTCGCGCGGCGTCCTTTTCTATTGGCATTATACATTGTCTTTCTCGATTCTGCAAGAGTCGAGTAAAATTTTGCGAAACAATGAATGCGTTTTTTAGGGCGATATAGTATAATGATAGAAACTTTTCAAAAGAGAAAACGGAATTGCGAGAGGGAGGACTCATGGGACAGCGTGAAATTGTGATTATTGTGGATTTCGGCGGGCAGTATGCGCAACTCATTGCGCGGCGCGTGCGCGAGTGCGGCGTGTATTGTGAAATTTTGCCGTACACGAAGACCGCGGCTGAAATTTTGGAAAAGAATCCGAAAGGGATTATCCTTTCCGGCGGGCCGTCCAGCGTGAATGCGGAGAACGCGCCGAAGTTGGATCCGGCTGTATTTTCTGCCGGCATTCCAGTTTTGGGCATTTGCTACGGGATGCAGCTCATGTGTGCGACATTGGGCGGTGCGGTGGCGCGTCCGGAAAAACACGAATACGGACACACGATGTTTTATCGCGACGGCAGCTCGCCGCTTTTCGAAGGAGTGTCCGCGGAAACGGCGGTGTGGATGAGCCACGGCGATTCCGTTTCCGATATGCCGGCCGGTTTCGGCCTTATCGGTCACACGGAACACACGCCGACGGCAGCGGTCGCCGATGAAGCGCGGCGCCTTTACGGCGTGCAATTTCATCCCGAAGTCGTGCACACGGCGGAAGGGACGCAAATGCTTAAGCAATTCCTCTTTGCCATTTGTCGCTGCGAAGGCGGCTGGTCCATGGGAAGCTACATCGATATCGCTGTGGCGCAAATTCGTGAAATGGTCGGTAATCACAAAGTCCTTTGCGCGCTCTCCGGCGGCGTTGATTCCTCCGTGGCAGCCGTTCTCGTCCATCGAGCCATTGGCGATCAGCTCACCTGCGTCTTTGTCGATCACGGTTTCCTGCGCCTGGGCGAAGCCGAGCAAGTCGTCGATACCTTTACGAACAAATTCCAAATGAATCTGGTGCACGTTGATGCGTCTGCGCGTTTCCTCTCTCTCCTGGAAGGCGTGACCGATCCGGAAACGAAACGCAAGACAATCGGTGCCGAATTTATTCATACATTCCAAGAAGAATCCGAGAAACTCGACGACGTGAAATTCCTCGTGCAGGGGACGCTGTATCCCGATGTTGTCGAAAGCGGCACGGCAACGGCGGCGACCATCAAGAGCCACCATAATGTCGGCGGCCTTCCGAAAGATATGAAATTCTCCCTGATTGAGCCGCTCCGTGAACTCTTCAAAGATGAAGTCCGTGAGCTCGGCCGTCAGCTCGGCCTTCCCGAAGAAGTCGTGAATCGCCAGCCATTCCCGGGTCCGGGTCTTGCCATTCGCATCATTGGAGAGATTACGAAAGAGCGCCTCGACATCCTGCGCCGTGCCGATTTCATAGTGCGAGACGTCCTCGAAAAACGCGGTCTCTCCAAAGAAATTTGGCAATCCTTTGCCGTGCTCCCCGCCGCGATTCGCAGTGTCGGCGTCATGGGTGACGAACGCACTTACGATTACACCGTCGGCATTCGCGCCGTCACCAGCTCCGACGGCATGACCGCCGACTATGCGCGCCTCCCCTGGGACGTCCTTGATGAAATGAGCCGCCGCATCGTCAATGAAGTGGAAGGCGTCAATCGCATCGTCTACGATGTCACATCCAAGCCGCCGAGCACGATTGAGTGGGAATAAGGAAATTAAAATAAAGCCGCTTGCTTGCCGGGCGGCTTTTTGCTTGGATGTTTTTGCGTGGTATAATGGGGAAAATTTTCTTTTGATGGAGGGCATATGGAGAGACAGAAGCGGATGGCGCTGGTCAATGATTTGACGGGATTCGGGCGGTGTTCGCTGGCGGCGCAGTTGCCGCTGGTGTCGGCGCTTCGGGTGCAGGCTTGTCCTTTGCCGACGGCGATTCTTTCGGTGCACACGGGATTTCCGTCGCACGTCATTGACGATTACACGGCGCATATGCGGCCGTATTTGGAAAATTGGAAAGAGAACGGCATTTCTTTCGACGGGATTCTGACGGGATTCATCGGCTCGGCGGAGCAGATCGGAATCGTGATCGATTGCATCGAGATGTTTCGCGAAAAGGAAACGTTCGTCATGGTGGATCCCGTGATGGGGGATAATGGGCGGCTGTATTCGTCGTACACGGAGGAGATGTGCCGGGAAATGCGGCGGCTTTTGGCGTATGCGGATGTGGTGACGCCGAATTTGACGGAGTGTTGCGAGCTCCTCGGGCGGTCGTATCCGGCAGGCGGGCGCGTTTCAGAGGCGGAGCTTTCGGAGATGGCGGCGGCGCTTTTGGCGCGCGGGCCGTCCGGCGTCGTGATTACGGGGCTTTGCGAAGGAAATCTTGTAAAAAATTTCGTTGTGGAAACGGGGAAAGCGCCGGTCGTCGTGGCGACGGAAAAGGTCGGCGGAGATCGCTCGGGGACGGGGGATGTCTTTTCGGCGATTGTGGCGGCGTCTTTGGTGCGCGGGGAGGCGCTTCCGGATGCGGTCCGAAAGGCGGCGGATTTCATTCACAAGGTTTTGGAATATACGGTGGCGCTGAATCTGCCTTGGAATTGGGGATTGGCGTTTGAAGAGTATTTGACGGAGCTGAAATAAATGGCGATGCGAGTGTATACGGTGGAAACGGGCGGGAAATATATTTCCGTTGCGGATGGGATGGCGCGGCTTTCCGCGGGTGAAAAACGGGGCGTGTATATCAATCTCACGAATCGGTGCAATTGCGCGTGTACTTTTTGTCTGCGCGGTTTGAAACAGATGGGGGAGGAAGCGACGCTTTGGTACGGGGACGAGGAGCCCGGCGCCGAGGATTTCAAAGCGGATTTGGCAGCGGTGCCGTGGGAAAGGGTTTCCGAAGCGGTCGTGTGCGGTTTCGGTGAGCCGACGATGCGGCAGGATGTGCTGTGCGAGTTGCTTCGTTTTATCAAGGATTGGCATCCGGAAATTCCGACGCGGCTCAATACGAACGGCCTCGGAAATTTAGAGCACGGGCGGGACATCACGAAGGATTTCGCGGGGATTTTGGATACGATTTCCATCAGTCTCAATGCGTCGAATGCGGAGCGATACCTGGCGCTAACGAGGAGTCGGCACGGGATGAAATCGTTTGATGCGGGGCTGGATTTTGCGACGCGAGCCAAAGCGGTCGTGCCCCATGTCGTCATGACGGTGGTGGACAAGGTGGAGAATGCGGAGGAAATCGCGGCATGCCGGAAGCTTTGCGAAGAGAAGGGTCTTTTGCTTCGTGTGCGGGCGTATGAAGGGAATTAAATTTTGGCGACGACCTTTCAAAGTCGGTGGTGCTGACGGAGGAGGTCGTTTTTGCTTGGAAAAATAAAAGATAAGAGGCAAAGCGAAAGAATCACCAATTCATTGATAATTGTAGATTTGGTTAAAAGATTTCGCACGGCCGGCATAGATGCATTGCGACCACAACGAAGAGGACGAAAGAATATTAAAAGAATTATGCAAAAACTCGGAATGCAAGTCACATCCTTTACCCGAAAGAGTCGGAA
>CAVHDO010000010.1:0-22636 GCA_963634795.1 Oscillospiraceae bacterium | reverse complement strand
TTTCACATAGAGCTCTCTATCTCCCGGCGCTTCGCGCCACCCTCTTTCAAAAGAGGGCTAATCGGAACGCGCTCCGCGCATTTTTATATGCGCCACCGGCGCTATGCACAAATTAAAAAAAGTTGCGAGAAAAGAGAAATCGTTTCTCGCAACCCCATCGTTTCATTCGTTTCCTGAAAGGAAAAAGAAAAAGGAGGCTCCTATGGAACTCACCATCGGCATGACCGGAATCGTCAGCCGGACGATTGCGGAAACAGATACTGCCAAGGCCGTCGGCAGCGGCACCGTCGACGTGTGCGCGACGCCCGTCCTCTCCGCCGTCATGGAAGCGGCGGCGGTGAAAGCGATTGCGCCCGCGCTTCCCGAAGGGACGACGTCCGTCGGGATTCGCATCGCGCTCTCGCACCAAGCGCCCACGCCCGTCGGCGGCACCGTCACGGCGCATGCAGTCCTGACGGGAATCGAAGGCCGTCGGCTTTCTTTCAAAATTCTCGCGACGGACGAAGCGGGCGAAATCGGCGAAGCGGAACACGAGCGTTTCCTCGTCGATGAAGCGACGTTCATGGCCAAGGCCGCCGATCGCCTCGATTCGTAATGCTCTGCAATTTATGTCCGCGCGCCTGCCGCGTCGATCGGAAAGAATCGGAGGAAACGGCGGGTGCGGTCGGCTATTGTCGGCTCGGCATCCGTCCCGTCGTCTCCCGGGCGGCGCTCCATCACGACGAGGAGCCATGCATCAGCGGCAGGCGCGGCGCCGGCACCGTTTTCTTCGCCGGCTGCCAGCTTTCGTGCGTTTATTGCCAAAATTATGAAATATCCGCACTTCGCCACGGCCGGGAAATTTCCGTTTCCAGGCTTGCCGAAATTTATCGCGAACTCATCCGACAGGGCGCGCACAATATCGATCTCGTGACGCCCACGCATTTTTCACACGCCATTTTTCAAAGCCTCGCGGAGCCGCTTCCCGTCCCCGTCATTTACAACTGCGGCGGGTACGAAAGTGTGCACACGGTGGCTTTTTTGCGTGAGAAAGTCCAAATTTGGCTCCCCGATTTGAAATACAGCCAAGAAACGCCCGCCCGCCGTTACAGCGACGCGCCGGATTATTTCCCTGTGGCGACGCGAGCGATTGAGCAAATGTTTCGCCAGACGGGTCCGTATGAAATCGGCGCGGACGGTCTCCTCAAAAAAGGCGTCCTCATCCGTCATCTCGTCTTGCCAGGACAAATCGAAAACACAAAAGGCGTGCTCCGCTACATCGCCGAGACGTTCCGCGAAGGCGACGTCCTCGTGAGCCTCATGCGACAATACACGCCGATGGGCCGCGCGAAAGAGTTTCCTGAAATCAATCGCCGCGTGACGGACGAAGAATACGAAGAGGCGCGCTCCTACATGGAATCTCTCGGCATCACGGAGGGCTACACGCAGCAAAAGGAATCGGCCGACGAATGTTTCACGCCGGCATTTGACGGGACGGGAGTGGAGTTTGAGAAATAATGGCTGCTTGGCTGTTTTCGTCAGACCGTTGGGAAGTGCACAGTACACAGTACACAGTACACAGTACACAGTGCACTGTGCACAGGCTGGCGTGCTGAGGTGTTTCGTCAGGCAGGATTGAGACGTCAGATATCAGACATCAGACGTCAGACCGCGATTGGCTTTTTTGTCAGGCGGGATGGAGACGTCAGACGATCAGATAATCAGACGTCAGATTTTAGCGGTGTCGCTTCGCGACATTTTTTATATTTTGCCTTCGGCATCCCATTATCTGCCGCTTCGCACGTTTTTTATAAAAAATCATCGCCGAAGGCGATACCTCTTTCATCTGATGTCTGACGTCTCGACTTCCAATGACACCCAAATCTCAGCAAGCATCTGATGTCTGACGTCTGATCATCTGACGTCTCGATCTCCAATGACACCCAAAGCCCGACAGTCGTCCGACGTCTTCCCCTTTTATGTTACAATACAGAAAAGAAATAAATTCAGAAATTACGATATATATTTCGAGGTGAAATCATGAGCGAACTCCTTCGCATTGAAAATTTGCACGTCTCCGCCGGAGACAAAGAATTGCTGCACGGCCTTTCCCTCACGGTGAATACCGGAGAAGTCCATGTGATTATGGGGGTGAACGGCGCCGGGAAATCGACGCTGCTCCACACCATCATGGGCAATCCCGCGTACACGGTGACGGAAGGCCGCATTTTTTTTGAGGGGACGGATGTGACGGAGCTTTCCGTCGACAAACGCGCGCGGCTCGGGATATTTCTCTCGTTTCAATCGCCCGTTTCCGTCGCCGGGATTTCCACGGAAAATTTCATCCGCACGGCCAAGACCGCCATTTCCGGAGAGACGCAGCGGCTGTTTCCTTTCAAGCGCCTTTTGAAATCGCGGATGGAGGAGCTGGCCATGGATCCTGGCTACGCGGAGCGCTATCTGAATGACGGCGCGTCAGGCGGCGAGCGGAAGAAAAATGAAATTTTGCAGCTGCGCATTTTTGATCCGAAGCTGGCGATGCTGGACGAGACGGATTCCGGTCTCGATGTGGACGCGGTGCGCATCGTGTCCAAAGCGATTTCCGATTACCATCATGAAGGAAACTCGATTCTTTTGATTACGCATCTCCACCAGATGCTGCGCTTCATTCGCCCGGACGTCGTGCATATTTTGATTGACGGGCGCATCGCGACGGAGGGCGGCGCCGAGCTGGCCGATGCCGTGGAAGCGAACGGTTTCGATGCGTTCCGCGCCGAGGTGTGAGATGGCGGAAACGAAGAAGAAAAGCCAGATTGAGGACGTGTCATGCAGCGTGTACGACATTCGCGACGCGGCGGAATTTTCGTACAAAACGGAAGGGCTCACGGAAGAGACCGTGCGAGAAATTTCCGCCAAAAAAGACGAACCGGCTTGGATGCTGGAGCTTCGTCTTCGCGCGCTGTCCATTTACCGGACACTCGATCTCGGCCCGTGGATGCCGGATATTTCCGAAGTGGATATGGCGCACATCGATACCTATGTCCGCCCGAAAACGGATCAGAAGGCGCGCTGGGAAGATTTGCCGGAAAATATCCGCGACACCTTCGACCGCTTGGGCATCCCGGCAGCGGAAAAAGAATCCTTGGCCGGCGTGGGCGCGCAATACGACTCGGAAGTCGTCTATCACAATGTACAGGAAGAGCTGTCGCGTCAAGGCGTCATTTACACGGATTTCGACGCGGCGGTCAAAGAATATCCCGATATGGTACGGAAATATTTCGGCACACTCATTCCGCCGAATTATCATAAATTTGCGGCGCTCCACTACGCCGTCTGGTCTGGCGGCTCCTTCGTCTATGTGCCAAAAGGCGTCACCGTTTCCATGCCCCTTCAAAGTTATTTCCGGCTGAACGCCCCCGGCGCGGGTCAATTTGAGCACACGCTGATCATCGTGGACGAGGGCGCGTCCTGCCATTTCATCGAAGGCTGCTCCGCTCCGCGCTACAATGTGGCCAATCTCCACGCCGGCGCCGTCGAGCTCTTCGTCAAAAAAGGCGCGACGCTCCGCTACTCGACCATCGAAAATTGGTCGAAAAATATGTACAATCTGAATACGAAACGCTCCGTCGTGGAAGAAGACGGCCGCATGATTTGGGTGAGCGGCTCCTTCGGCTCGCACACCTCCTGCCTCTATCCGGACACGCGCCTCGTCGGCGACCGCGCCTCTTGCGAATTTACCGGCATCACCTTCGCGGGCGCCGGCCAGTTTCTCGATACCGGCTCCAAAGTCGAGTGCATCGGAAGAAATACGAGCCTCGACGTCCACACAAAATCCATTTCCAAAGGCGGCGGCACGGCGATTTACCGCGGCGTCGTCCACATCGGCCCGAAAGCCGCCGGCGCGAAAGGCACGATCAGCTGCGAATCTCTCATGCTGGACGGCGAATCCCGTTCGGACACCGTCCCGGCCATCGTGATTGAAAACGACGACATCGATCTCGGCCACGAAGCGAAAATCGGTCGCATTCCGGACGAAGACATTTACTATCTCATGAGCCGCGGCCTCACCGAAGCCGACGCGAAAGCCATGCTCGTGCGCGGATTTGCCGAGCCGATTTCCAAAGCCCTGCCGCTCGAATACGCCGTGGAAATGAATCGACTCATCGATCTCGAATTTGAAGGCGCCATCGGATAAAGGAGGAACCATGACCACAGAAACAGTCAATCGGCTCCCCATGCCGACCTATCGATACCTGAAAGTGAATGAAACGAAACTTCCCTTCACGCCGCCCGCACGATGCGGTCACGCGCTGTTTTCGGAAGAAACATTCGTCACGGCGGGCGCAGAAAATCCCCCGGACACATTCACCGGCGCCTCTCCCGCGCTGCTGGCGGCCGCCCTGTCCGGCGAGCGCTTCACCATTCGCATTCCCAAAAATACGGAAACGACGCTCACCGTCACGCTGCCGATGACGGAAACAGCACCCGATTACGCCGGTTTCTTCTCTTTCATTTTGGAAGAAAATGCGAAACTGTCGCTTCTTTGGAAATGGGAAGGGGACGGCACGGGGACCGGTATCGTTGCGGCGTCGTACGCACTGGCCAATGACGCAACGCTCACGGAGAGCACCGTACAGCTCGGACTTTCTGAAAAAACGCTTGTTTCCCAGCGCCACATCACTCTTGATGAAAAGGCGGAAGCGAATTTCACCGCGGCGGCGCTCGGCGGAAACAGAGCAATCTTCCATGACCGCGGTTTCCTTTTCGGAAAACGATCCCACCTGACCGATGCGGTGTTTTATGCGGCCGACGGCGAAGACCTCCGCGATTTCTTCTGCCACATCGATCACATCGGCGAAGAATCCGAAAGCGACATCGACCTCCGCGGCGCGCTCTCGGATCATGCGAAGAAAACATTTCGCGGCACCATCGATTTCAAACGCGGCTGTCGCGGATCGAAAGGAAATGAAGGCGACACCGCCGTCAATCTCTCGCCGACCGCGAAAAATATTTCCCTGCCGCTCCTCTTGTGCACGGAAGACGACGTGATCGGAAACCACGCCTCCAGCGCGGGCCGCCTCGACGAGTCCACGGTCTACTACCTCATGAGCCGCGGTCTCACCAAAGAAGAAGCCCACCGCATCGTCGTGGAAGCCCTCCTCCGCCCCCTCGCGGATCGCCTGCCGAGGGATATGCAAGAAACGGTCTTGGCAGCGGTGAGAGATAAAATTCGTTTATAAGAGGCATGTACTTTTTCTGACAAAGAGCGGAAGACATCAGACAATCAGACGTCAGACATCAGATGCTTACTGGGCTTTGGGTGTTATTGGAAATCAAGACATCAGACGTCAGATGGTCAGATATCAGACGAAAGCGGTATCGCCTTCGGCGATGATTTTTATAAAATCGCACAAAGCGCGTACCGCCCAAGCCTTCCTTATCGGAGACAACCTTCCGGTGGACGGTTGTCAGTGAAGCAAAGCACCGGATGCTGGAACGCCAAAGGCGCAATATAAAAAATGTCGCGAAGCGACACCGCTAAAATCTGACGTCTGATTATCTGATCGTCTGACGTCTCCATCCCGCCTGACAAAAAAGCCAATCGCGGTCTGACGTCTGACGTCTGATGTCTGACGTCTCAATCCTGCCTGACAAAGCACTTCAGCACGCCAACCTGTGCACTGTGTACTGTGCACTGTTTCCCATACAAGGAGTCCCCATGAACCTCGACCTTATCCGCAAAGACTTTCCCATCCTGTCTCAAAAAGACAGCGCGCCCATCATTTATTTCGACAACGCGGCCACCGTGCAGCGACCCCTTCCCGTCCTTGCCGCCGTCATGGACTACGCGACGCACGAGAACGGAAATCCGCATCGCGGCGCGCACCGTTTCTCCATCACGGCTTCGGCGGCTTACGACGGCTCCAAAGACATTGTCCGCGATTTCATCGGCGCATCGAGGGCGGACGAAATTATTTACACGAGAAATACGACCGAAGCTTTGAATCTCGTCGCGCGTTCCTACGGAGAGACCCATCTTCGTGCCGGCGACAAAATTTTGATTCCCATTTCCGAGCACCACTCCAATCTCGTCACGTGGCAGCGCGTCGCTCACAAAACGGGCGCGACATTGGAATATCTTTACATCGACAAAGAAACCGGATTCATCCCCGAGAGCGAACTCGTCAAAATCGACGATCCCGCCGTGAAAATTTTTGCCTTTGCCGAAGTGTCCAATGTCCTTGGTATCGATTTCGATCCGAAACCGTGGATTGATCGCGCCCACGCGCACGGCACCGTCGTCATCGTGGACGGAGCCCAGAGCACGCCGCACAAATCCGTCGACGTCACCGCCATGGATTGTGATTTCTTTGCCTTCTCCGGCCACAAAATGGGCGCGCTCGGCGGCATTGGCGTTCTCTATGGGAAACGCACACTTCTGGACGACATGGAGCCCTTCCTCTTGGGCGGCGACATGATTGACACCGTCGGCGAGCAGGAAACGGAATGGGCGCCACTGCCCGCCAAATTCGAAGCCGGGACACAATACGTCGAAGGCGCCGTTTCCTTGGCCGCCGCCATTTCCTACCTCCGCGCCGTCGGTTTTGCGGAAATTCGCGAGCAAGAAAAGAAACTCGTCGAAAGAGCCATCACCGGATTGCTCTCCATTCCGCATATTCGCATCATCGGGCCGACCGACGCGGCGCAAAAAGAAGGCCTCGTCGCTTTCACTGTCGACGACGTCCATCCGCACGACGTCACGGAAATTCTTTCCGCCGAAGGCATTTGCATCCGCACCGGCCACCACTGCGCCGAGCCCCTGCACCGCTATCTCGGCATCGGCGCCAGCTGCCGCGCCAGTTTCTGGTTTTACAATACGGAACAAGAAGTCGATACCTTCCTGGAAAAACTCTCCGACGTCCGACGGAAGATGGGATTTTGATAGCAAAACTTCTTCATCCTTTCCTTTACTCAGCTTTTTTATCGGCTTGAAAAGGCTTGCGATGCATGATGGGAACTTTCCCAAGCTTGTCTCGTTTTTAACTCTCTTTCGGCTTGAAAAGGCTTGAAATTGAGTAAAACTTTTGGCAACCTTTCCCGAGCTCAGCACATCCGATGGCTCATAATTCGTTCTCGCCAAAAGCTTCCCCACAAGCCTTCTCAAGCCTTGTTTTTCAACCCTTTCAAGCTTTTTTGTCTTTCAATCCGCGCAAGCGCCAAATTTTCATACAATCTCAACATAAGGAGCCCCTATGGATTTGCAACAACTCTACACCGATCTCATTTTGGAGTACAATAAAGACACGACGAACAAAAGAAAAATGGCCTGCCCGACACTGTCCGAGCACGGCCACAATCCGAATTGCGGCGACGATCTCACCATCGAAGTCCTGCTGGAAGACGGCAAAATCAAAGACCTCGCTTATACGGGAAACGGTTGCGCCATCAGCCAAGCCTCCACCGCCATCATGGCCGAGCTTCTCCGCGGCCGCACCGTCGATGACGCGCTCCGCCTCGTCCGCCTTTTCCTCGATATGATTCGCGGAAACGTCACGGACGACGCCGCACTGGAAGAGCTCAAAGACGCGCAAGCATTGAAAGATATTTCCAAACTCCCCGTCCGCGTGAAATGCGCCGTCCTGGGATGGCATACTTTGGAAACGGCGCTGCTCAAAGTGAAGGGATGAAAGATAGTGCACAGTACACAGTGCACAGGGTGGCGTGCTGAACTGTTTTGTCGGGTGGGATTGAGACGTCAGCGATTTCTCCAGTCCCTCTTTCCGTTCTCTTTCATACAAAAACCCGCCTTGCCAAAGATTGACAAGACGGGTATAATAATCGTAGGGATGGCTCGGATGTCTCGCCGGACTTTCCCATTAGTTTTGTGACTTGAGAGAAAGCCGGAAAATTCACCCGATGAATGTCGGGCTTTTTTTCATTTCTAAAGAATTTTTACTTCCTCGTTATCGAAACGATGAAGAGAATCAATGTGGCGAAAGCTATCATTAGTGACAACGTCTCGTAAACTGACATCCCCTCACCCCGCAACAGGGAACCACTGCCGAAATCGAAGAATCTGATTTTGCGGCCGCATGAGGCAATATTGCGTCAAAAGCTTCCTTCAATAGGTGACTCAACTATTGGCGTCAGCTTTTTCCTTGTCTTGCCTCATGCGGCTGATCGCAAAATCAGATAACGATTCCGGCAGCGCTTCCCTTGGGGGAAAGCCGCACCCATGCCACCCAATCTTATTTTAGAAGAAACAAAAAACGTCAAGCAAAAAGCCGCTTGTATCGAATGAAAATCGGTGCAAACGGCTTTTTTAGTTTCCGAAAATTTATTATTCTACGAAAGTCGCGTCCTTGTAGACTTCCGGAATTTGGATGCCCAGGATTTTGGCGTTTTTCTTGTTGATAATCACCGTGAGATCCGCCGGATCTTGGACGGGCATTGTTTCCGGTTTCCCTTTGCCGTCCAGAATATCGGCCGCCATATCGCCTGCTTGAAGACCCGTCTTGTAGAAATCGACGGAGAGCGAGCCGAGAGCCCCGTCACGTGCCATACTGTCCGCGCCGACGAAGACAGGGATTTTCGCCGCGTCCGTCACTTTCACGAGAGACGGAATCGCCGAGGCAATCACATTATCCGTCGGGACGTAAATGTAATCCACCGCGCCGACCATCGCTTCGGCCACTTGCTGAATGTCATTCACGGAAGAAACGGTTTTCTCTACGACCGTGAGTCCCATGGCTTCCGCTTGCTTTCTCGCCTGCGCCGCCTGAATCTGGCTGTTCACTTCCGACGAGCAATAGAGGAGCCCCATGCGCGTCGCGTTCGGGACGAAAATTTTGCCCATCTCCACCTGTTTCTCTACCGGGCCGCGATCATTGGCGCCCGTCACATTTGTTTCCGGCTTCGCGTTCGATTTCACGAGCTTCGCCGTCTCGAAATCCGTGATCGCCACGCCGACAATCGGGACGTCCTTGATTTCATTCGCGACCGCTTGCGTCGCCGGCGTCGAAATGCCGACGATGAGATCCGGATGCGCCGTCAGGAAACGCTGCGCGATGCTCTTTAAGTTCGATTGATCGCCCTGCGCATTCTGCTGATCCACTTCGATTTTGTCCGGCGTGTACCCGCGCGCCGCGAGCTGATCCATCACGCCTTTATTCGCCGCGTCGAGCGAGCCGTGCTGCATGAGCTGAATCACCGCAATTTTTTTCTTCGCGCCCGCCGCTTCTTTCTTCTCTCCGCCGCAACCGACAGCCGTGCAAAGCGCCGCCACCGCCAAAGCCGCCGCCGCGCATTTCATCCATTTTTTCATGATTGTCTCCCTTTCTTCCGCCATCTATTGCGGTTTCTTGATAAATATCGGAAACGAACTTTCCCGACTTTTCCTTATCTTACCTTTGCGTTAAAGCTTGAAAAGGCTTGTTGTTGGAAACGAACTTTCCCGACCTTTCCTCATCTTACCTTTGTGTCAAAGCTTGAAGAGGCTTGCTGTCGAAAACTCACTTTCCCGACCTTTCCTCATCTTACCTTTGCGTTAAAGCTTGAAGAGGCTTGCTGTCGAAAACTCACTTTCCCGACCTTTCCCCATCTTACCTTTGCGTCAAGGCTTGAGAATGCTTGATATTGAAAACGCACTTTCCCAACCTTCAAGCCCTTCAAGCCTTTTCAAGCCCTTCAAGCCTTTTCAAGCCTTTTCAAGCCCTTTCAAGCCCTTCAAGCCTTTTCAAGCCTTTTCAAGCCCTTTCAAGCCCTTCAAGCCTTTATTCCCCGACAATCGTCGCCGTGTTCTTAATATCCGCCGGAATTTCGATGCCGAGCACCTTCGCCGAGTGGCCGTTGATAATCACGCCCAGATCCTTTTGTGTTTCAATCGCCATCGTCTGCGGCTTGCCTTCCCCTTTGAGAATCTTCGCCGCCATCGCGCCCGCCTGTTTCCCCAAGCGATAATAATCCACCGAAAGCGAAGCGAAAGCGCCGTCGCGGCACATGCTGTCCGCCCCGACGAAGACCGGAATCTTCTCCGCATCCGTCACCTTGACCAGCGTCGGAATCGCGGACGCAATCACATTATCCGTCGGCACATAAATGAAATCCACGCGCCCCGCCATCGCTTCGGCCACCTGCTGAATGTCATTCACATTCGACACCGTCATCTCCACGACCGCAAGTCCCAGCTCATCCGCGCGCTTCTTCATCTCCGCGCCCTGGATCTCCGAATTCACCTCCGACGAGCAATAAATCAGCCCCGCCGTCTTCGCATTCGGCAAAATCTTCTTCGCCAAATCAATCTGCGCCGCCACCGGATTCATATCGCTCGCGCCCGTCACATTCGTGTCCGGCTTCTCATTCGACTTCACCAATTTCGCGCCCACATAATCCGTGATCGCGATTCCCACCACCGGGATGTCGTGAATCTCATTCACCACCGCCTGGGCCGCCGGCGTCGCAATCGCACAGATCAGATCCGGCTGATTCGTCTTGAAACGCGCCGCGATGGACTTCAGATTCGATTGATCCCCCTGCGCATTCTGCTGATCGACGGAAATTTTGTCCGGCCCGTAGCCCGCCTCCGCCAGCGCATCCAGGAAACCCTTATTCGCCGCGTCCAGCGATCCGTGCTGCATGATCTGCACAATCGCCACATTCTTCTTGCCGTCTTCCTTCGCCGGCGTCTTCTCCCCGCCGCAGCCGACCGCCGTGCAAAGCGCCGCCGCCGCCAGACCTGCCGCTGCCCATTTCATCCACTTCTTCATTTTGTTTCTTCCTTTCTTCCCATAAAAAAAGTTCCTGTCATACAAGGGACGACAGGAACACATCGCGGTACCACCCAAATTATTTGAGAAACAAAAAAGAGCGGCCACCGAGGGACGAAACAATCCGTGGTACCACCCTATCTTCTCAAATCAACTCTCAATTCTCTAACGCGAATCACCCCGGTCCTCCCTACTTGTGGAACCACTGATTGAATCGAAGCATCTTGTTTTACGATTCAATCAGCGCTTCCTTCTTTTCAGAAGGACAGCTCGAAAAGGAACTTCCGCATCCGTCACCAACCGGTTTCCACCGCCCACCGGCTCTCTTTGTGGATCGTGCACGCGTACTTTCTTTCGTCATCGCCATTTATGTATGCGGCTATGATACCAAAGGAGAAAAATCCTGTCAAGAGATTTTTGAAACTTTCTAATCCATTCAAGAAATTTCATCAACAGCAAACAAACTTTTATGAAAATAATAAATGTATTGCCCCCAACCCCTACAACACCTTACAGAGAAAATACAAGTATACTTCTTTTTCTCTTTTCAGATTTCTCTCTTTATGGTATCTTATGCGTAGCACAGCACATTGAAAAATTTTTCAATGCATTTGAGGAGTACCGTCCACTTGACGGCAAGGAGGGAAATCATGAATCGTAAAAAAGTATTGGCCGCATTGGCGCTGGCTTCACTGGCGGGCGGCAGCGTCGTGTCCGCGGAAGAGAAGCCCATGTTTACGCTTTCCGGCATCACGGTGACGGCGACACGGCAGGCGGAAGACTTGGCGGATGTGCCGGCGAATGTCCAAGTGATTACGGAAAGGGATTTGAAAGAAAGAAATATCCAGACGGCGGCGGATGCCGTTTCCTTGGCGACGGGTATTTCGACGACGCATTCCGTCGAGGGGACGGTGAATCTCCGCGGATACAGCGCGAAAAATGTGCTGGTCTTGGTCGACGGGCAGCAAGTGAATACGGCTTGGAACGGGGATGTCGATTGGAATATGATTCCGGTGGAAACGATTCGGAAAATTGAAATCGTCTCGGGCGGGCAATCGGCTCTGTACGGCGGGCGCGCGGTCGGCGGCGTGATTAATATCATGACGAAGACGCCGCGGCAAGACGGCGTGCACGGCTCGGCGATCGTGAGCTACGGCAGCCACGGGACGACGAAGCAATCGTATTCTGTTTCCGGGAAAAAAGATAAACTTTTGTTCGGCGCTTTCTTTGAGACGAAGCAGACGAACGGATGGCGGGATTACGATGCGTTCGTATCCAATAGCGGCCCGGCAGAGGGGTACGCTTCCACGGCAGACGGCAATGCCATCATCGGACAGCGAGGAAAGAAATGGGTGCTCTCCGAAAATTACGGTTTCACCTTGGGATACGCTTTCAATGACGACCAGAAACTGACGTACAAATACACTCACGCCATGTATGATTGGTCGTACTCGGCGCCGATTTCCTATATGCCTTCCGATGCAAAATGGCACGGACAGATTGGTGCAAAAGAATACAAAATAACATCTTTTTTAGGAAATAACGGCTGGCGCGAATACGATATGCACTCCTTGACGTATAACGACCAGAAAAATAAATTGCACGCCCATTTCGGTATGGTGGATTACACGAAGGACGGTTATATTTCCGCAAGCAAAGTGGATGAGACGCTGGAAGGGACCGGCAGTAAATCCTCTTACCCGAATAAATCCTGGGATTTCGATGTCAACAAAAGATGGACTTTGGGCGATCACAATGTGTTGTTCGGCGCTTCCTACGGCCAGGATCAATTCGATCAGACTCTCAGCAACGTGAAAAATTGGAAATATTGGGACAGCACCGTGACCTCCGTCACGCAGAAACTGGGCGGCAAGGATAAATATTGGGCTCTCTATGCGCAGGACAAATGGGCTTTCGCGCCGAAATGGACAGCGTATATCGGCGGCCGCTACGATCATTACACCAAATATGACGGCTATGACACGAAAGCGTATGCTGGGAAACAGGATATCAGCGAAGAAAAATCCTACTCTCAGTTCTCACCGAAACTTTCTTTGAATTATGCGGTCAATGAAGATACCAATGTGTATCTCTCTTACGGAAAATCTTTCAGCACGCCTATTCTCTACCAACTCTATCGGTATTCGGAAGTCAAATACGGCGACAAGGGGAAAACGTATCCCAATCCGAGCCTGAAACCGGAAACGACGGACACTTGGGAATTGGGCGTGAAGAAAAAACTCGGAAACAAAACGAGCGTTCAGGCCGATATTTTCTATGCAAATACCAAAGATTACATTCATCTCAACAAGAAAAACAATGAACACAAGTTCTATGAAAATGCGGGCGATGCCAAGAAACACGGCTTTGAAATCTCACTGACGCAGCATCACAGCCATACGTGGACGTCCTATTTCAATTACACCTGGCAGACGGGGACGATTGAGGGCGAAAAAGATTACGACATCCCGCGGCATCTCATCCATCTGGGCACGACGTATCGCCACGATCCGTGGACGGTGAATTTAGACGGGACGTACATTTCGGATCGGACGGAAGCGGGCATGATTCCCGGCCGTTTCAAAGCACGCGATGCGTATTTCCTCTTGAGTCTCAATACGCATTACAAGTTGCAAAAAGATTTGTCGCTGCAATTTACAATCGACAATCTCTTGGATAAAGAGTATTACGACGAAGACATCGCGACGAGCCATTACTACATCGGCGCGGGGCGGACGTACACGCTGACGGCGCGGTATGATTTCTGATGAATTACGCTTTCGTCGTCTCGTATGACGGCACGCGCTACGACGGCTGGCAACGCCAAGCGCGGACGGAGGCGACGATCCAGGGGAAACTGGAGAAAGCGCTCGCGACTCTGACGGGCGAGGCGGTACAAGTGATCGGCGCGGGACGGACGGACGCCGGCGTGCACGCCAAAGGTCAACGCGCCAATGTGCATCTCTCTTCCGATGTTTCGCCGGAAGAGCTCTCGGAGAAACTGAATCGACTCCTTCCGGACGACATCGCCGTGTCGGCCATGCGCGTAGCGTCGGATCGTTTTCACAGCCGTTTCCTGGCCAAAGAAAAATGGTATCGCTACCGCATCCGCACGGGCGCGGCCAAGGATGTCTTCTCGCGCCGCTACGTGTGGCAACTCGGGACGCCGCTCGACACGGAAGCCATGCGCCGCGCTGTGACTTTCTTGGAAGGCACACACGATTTCACCTCGTTTTGCGGCAACGCGCATTTGAAAAAATCGGCGGTGCGCACGATCAAACAGATTTCCCTTTCCGAAGAAGCTGGCGAACTCATCCTCGATTTTTACGGAAACGGATTCTTGCAAAACATGGTCCGCATTTTGGTCGGGACGCTGGTGGAAATCGGCGAAGGAAAACGCGACGCCGCTGCCATCCCGGAGATCCTTGCGACCCGCGACCGAAAAGAAGCAGGATTCACCGCGCCGGCCACGGGGCTCTGTCTCATGGAAGTGCGATATTGAAAAACGTGCAATACCAAAAACAGAAAAAGAGGAGGAAAAATTTTCGCTTTGCCGGCGAAAGTTTTCCTCCTCTTTTTGTTTGCACCGGGCTCAATGATTTTGCCAAGAAAAAAAGCACCTCCGAAGAGATGCTTTCTCGTTTTCATTTTTATTTCTGCGCGTTCGCCACAGCGAGAGCCGCATATTCTTGTGTCCATTTTTCGAAGTCGCCGGCTTTTTTGCTTTCCGCAATGACTTCGTTGATGATTTTCAAGAGGTCTTCGTTTCCTTTCGGGACGGCGACGGCGCTGGTGCTGTCGGTGCCTTCGAAAATTACGCCGGAATCCGCGATGGCCGGATGGGTGATGAGGTACTGGGCGGAGACGACTTTTTGCGCCGGGACGCCGTCGGCCTTGCCCTGCTCAAGTTCCATCAGCGCGTTGGCGACTTTGTCGAGCGCGGTGACTTGGGCGTCTTTCAAATTATCCTTCGCGAGTTGTTCCTGCTGCGTGGATTTCTGTACGGCGATTTTTTTGCCGTAGAAATCAGCGAGGCTCTTGTATTTCCCTTCATCTTCTTTGCGGATGAGAATGATATTCTGGTCGTTCAGATACACGTCGGAGAAATCGACCGTCTTTTTGCGTTCGTCGGTCGGCGTGATGCCGGAGAGAGCGATGTCGACTTTATTCGCCGCGAGCGAGGAGAGAATCGCCGAGAAATTCATGTCCTGCACTTCGAGCTTCACACCGATTTTGTCCGCAATTTTTTGCGCGAGGGCAATGTCGATGCCGACGACGGTCTTTTCGGATTTCGAAGTGTCGATAAATTCATAAGGCGGGAAACCGGACGCCGTGCCGACGACGAGCTTGCCGCGTTCCTTGATCTGCGACAAAATTTTCCCTTTCGGCGCATCGGCCGCGGCTACTTTTTTGTCGTCGTCCCCGCCGCAACCGGCAAAGAGAGCCATGCCCGCGACAGCGACGGCGCAGGCTGCGATTTTCCAAAGATTTTTCTTTTGCATCATGAAAGTCTCCTTTTTTTGAAACCAAACGAGAGTCTCCCTCTCTTCTGAAATAATTGAACGCATGGTAGCATATTTATGCAATTTTGTCAAATATTTATACAATAAGGATAATAAAATTTCCCGAAATCTTCTTTTGAATTAATTTCTGTTCTCAGATTGGCGCATATCAAAAAATACCCACCTTGCCAAAATTTGACAAGACGGGTATAATCATTTCAGAAGTAGCCCGGAGGTGCACCGGCTCTTCCCTTATATTTCTTGATTGAGAGAAAGCCGGAATCCACCTGTGGTTTACAGGCTTTTTTTCATGGGCGAAAAATTATTTCTTCGATACAGAAATGATGAGCGTAATCAATGTTCCGAACGCTACCATCAAAGATAACGCCTCAAAAACCGTCATACCGCATCACCTCCCCTTTTTAGGGGAACGCCGCACCGGGCTACAAAATTATTTTACAAAAGAAAGACCGTCACTGTCAATGAAGAGTGACGGCTTTTTATTTTCTTATTTTTTCATTTTCATTTCATCAAGCGTCAGGCGGAAGCTTTCGACGAAATGCTCCAGAAACCAATTGACTTCCGGCATATTTTTTTCTCGCAGTTTCGCCTCAATCGTTTGTTCGGCGGCGCGAAATTCTCCGTTTCCGGTGGCCTCTTCTTCCACGCATTTGAGATAGGCGGAGAGGGTGTCGGCGGCTTTGGCGAGCGGCCAGAGGGGATCGTCTTCCGGGGAAACGACGTAGGGGCGGTAGGATTCGCGAAGTTCGTCGGGAAGGGTGTCCAGCAATTCTTGGCGCGCCATTGTTTCGATTTTTCCGTAAGCGTCGCGGAGGGTGTCGTCGAAATATTTGACGGGCGTCGGTATATCTCCGGTGAAAACTTCGCTCGCATCATGATAGAGCGCCAGCGCCGCCGCATGATCGGGATCGCAATCTATCCCGTAAATTTCTTTTCGGATGAGCGCGAGGGCGTGGGCGATGGCCGCGGTCTGCACCGTATGCTCTGCGTCGTTTTCCGGAATGGCGCTTCGCATGAGTCCCCAGCGCTTGATGTAGCGCATCCGGGCGAGGTAGGCAAAGAAATGATTCACGGGAGGCGCCCCCAATCGTTTCCGTAATTCCAAAAATGATGCACGGGCCCGTGACCGCTGCCCACGCTGTCCGTCGCGGCGGTGAGAATGGCGCCCGTGATATAGCGTTTCGCTTGGGAAACGGCGTCTTCGATCGCGCAGCCTTTGGCAAGAAACGCGGCGACGGCCGAGGACAGGGTGCAGCCGGTGCCGTGCGTATTCTCCGTCCGAATGGCTTCGGTGCGATACGCTTGGCAGCCGTTTTTCGTACACAGGAAATCGGTCGCCGTGAGGTCTTCGCGATGCCCGCCCTTGATAAGCACGGCCGCCGGCCCCATCGCCAATAAAATGTCCCCGGCTTGTTTCATATCGTCTTCCGTTTCGATTTTCATCCCGGCCAGCACTTCGGCTTCGGGAAGATTCGGCGTGATGACGGTCGCGAGCGGAATCAATTTCTTTTTGTAAATGGCAATCGCTTCCGACGCCAAGAGCACATCGCCCGAAGTCGCGACCATGACAGGATCGACGACGAGCGGACAGCCGGGATGCGCCGAAAGGAAATCGGCGACAGTCTCGGTGATGGCGGGCGTCGAAAGCATCCCCGTCTTCACCGCATCGGGGCGGACGTCTTCATACACGGCGGAGAGCTGCGCGGCAATCATCTCCGTCGAAATATCGAAAATCCCGGTGACGCCTTTTGTGTTCTGCGCGGTCACAGCGCAAATGCAGCTCATCCCATACGTCCCGAGCGACGCAAATGTTTTGAGATCCGCCTGAATCCCCGCGCCCCCGGACGAATCGGAACCGGCAATGGTGAGTAACTTTTTCATAGTTAGCAGTTAGTAGTGAGCAATTAGAAGTTGCCCGGCTAACTGTTTCCTCCTTTCTGTTTCAAATACTTTCACGTTTGGAAATTTTAGATGCTTTCGTGATGGCAGTCAGCATCTTGATGATTTCCTTGCAATCCTCGTATATGCTTTCGAATGCCTCTTCTTCAATGTATTCGCTTTCGTGCAATAATTCCAGCCAATACGCCGTCTCATTGGCCTCTTTGTAAGAAATATACATTTTGGCAAAGAAATCTTGACGACTCTGTGCATGAAGTGCCTCTCTGATATTGGCTCCGATACTCGTACCGCTCGCCAAAACCTGATTTGCCATCACGTATTCTTTCTTTTCCGCTCTGAGATATTGATATAACTTGATAATCCGCAACGAAAAAGCCTTGCTTTTATCCGCGACGATACTTTCTTTCACAATGCAACCCCACAGCACCACATATGGAAACAAATTTCAGCACGGCAACTGCTAACTGCTCTCTGCTAATTGCTAACTTTCCACGTCCCGTCCGTTCACCTTGACGTCCTCATACACCGTCTTCCCGTCTTTGATGCGAATCGTGGCGATGATGTCATTTTCCAGATGAGAAACGACTTTGTTCGTAATGTAGTCTCGGATGGGGACGCGGCGCGTGAGCTCTTCGACGAGTTGTTTCTTCTTTTCGACTCCGGCGATGTACATTCGATCAGCAGGCCAACGGAAATGGATGGTGTCTTCGTCCGCTTGTGTCACACGCACCGTGACGTAGTCGCCCTGCGGAATATCGCGCTGCGCGTGGAGCACCGTGAGCGCCCCCGTTTTTTTGTCCTTCGCGATGATGAGCCGGACGGCTTCGCCCACTTCCGCCACGCTGTCTCCCGCCCATGCCGCTTCGTCGATGGGATTGTCCAAAAAAATATATCCGCCTTCAAAATCATTTTTGGCGTCCTCCACCTTGACGGGCGTTTCATAGACGACCCCTTCGGCCAGCGTCGTTTTATATTCGCCGCGCATCCAAATGAGGCCCGTGATTTCCGCGGCGCCCACGGCAAGAAGGACGATGTATTTTGCCATTTTATTCATGACGATCCTCCTCCGTTTCTTCCGTCGGATCTCCGTGCCGAGAAAGTGCCCGCCGCGCCGCCGCCTCGATGGCGAAGAGAATAAAAATCGCGACCACGCCGAGCGCAAGGAAATACAATCCTCTTTGCGTGAGCGTCAATGTCGAATCGAGCATCCGAACCAAACCCGTCGACGCCAAAATTACGAGACCGATGCCCAAGCGCCGTTTGTTTCCGAATTGAATCCCGGAGAGAATCGTCATCGAAGCGAGCCAAAGCGCGTAAAGCGAGACCGCAATCCCGGAGGAAACGCCGGACGCATCCCAGAAGAGCGCAATGAGCGCCGAAAGAGCGGCGATGAAAGGAGAAATCCCGGCCAATGACGCAGTCCATTCTTTTTTCGCCAGCGTTTTTCGAATCAGCATGGCGTCCGCCGCCAAAAAGACCGCAAACAATGCCCACAGCAAAATATTTCCGGACGGCGCCTGCCAAGTGAAAGAAATCGAATCGACGAGGAGCGCCAGCACCGTGAACGCCGCGCCCAAGAAACGAAGCGCATCGCCCACCCAGCCCTCGCGCTTCTGTCCGGCACCGACGAGCCAAGTGAGAGACGCCGCCACCGTCAAAAAAATCGCCTGCCACATCGTTTCCACTCCCGTGGCATGCGTCAAAAGCAGCGCGACGGCCGTCCAGCTCCAAGCATACAGGACAGACGTCGTCTCCCGATTTTGCAAAATCAGGAAAAAAAGTTGCGGCAGCGACAGCGCCAAAATCCCCCACGCCGCGGCCGCCGGCCAACCTTCCGCGGCGCCGTTCCACGCGGAAAAGGCCGAAAGCAAGACGGCGACGAGAGACAGCGCCGCCGATTTCGTCACGTACGACAAAATAAGAAGCGCCGCCGCAAAGACGCTGCCCCAAAGATACACGTCCCCGTCCAGTCGATACGTGTCATGGATGAGCCAAAGCGCAACGCACGCGATCCCACCGTGCAACGCGCAGACAGTTTCTCGGACGTAATCGGGAAGGCGGGGCGAATCGGAAGCAACCGGCGATTCCGGATTTTCTTCTGCCGAAAGAGACGGATTTTCTTCTTTTATTTTTTTCTTTTTCGGTACGCGATCACTGTCCGCCGCCATCAGCCCCGCGACGGCCAGCCAAGAAAGTGCCAGCGGGACCAGCATCAAAAAGAAACGGCGATCCTGTGTGAGTTCATTCCAAAATGAAGCGCACAGAAAAAAGATGCCGGCCAAAATTCCGACAGCCGCCACAAAGAAAAGCGGCTTTTTGACGGAAAATCGTATGGATGGCGTGCGGTAACGAAGCCGAAGCGCCCGCGCGGCGTTCTCATCGATGAGTCCCTCGCGCTCCCACGTCCGCGTTTCCTCCTGCAACCATTTTTGATGCTCCATGCCCATCTCCTTCCCCAGCACAAATCCTTATAGTAAAAAGGGCCGCCCGAAAGCGACCCCTATTTTTACAAACAAATTCAGAATGCAAAACGCACAAGGAAAAATTCGGTCACTGTCGGCGTTTCTTATTTCACAATCAACACCGGACAATCCGAACGGCTGACGATATAGCTGGATACCGAGCCCATGAAAATCCCTTTGAGCGGTCCCAGACCCCGGCTGCCCATGACGATGAGATCGCTTCCGATATCCTCGGCAATCTGCAAGAGCACCGGTCCCGGCGATCCGACTTCGTAACGCAATTCTTTTTCGACGCCTTCCGGAATCATCGCCTCCGCATCTGCCAAATCCTGACGGCACTGCGACTCCAAATCCTCCGAAAGCTCCGCATTGAGATAGCCCTCCGCGATCGAGACCTGATCGAAATTGCTCATCACGGCCACAATATTGCAAATGCTGGCCACATGAAGCTTTGCCCCGGAAGCCTGAGCCAAATCAATCGCCTGCGAAAGCGCTTTCTTCGCGTGAGCCGATCCGTCGTAAGGGACGAGAATATTTTTGTAAGTGATCATATGCGCACCATCCTTCCGAATCAGAGAGAAATTTTCTCTGTTTGTTCTTTCATTATATCATAGAGAGAAAAATTTTGTCATAGTTTTTGGGAATGGAAATACAAATCGGAAATCATATCGAAAATGGGAAAAGTTAAAAAGTTTGAAATTTTCCTCTTGCATTTTGGAAAAATATTTGTATAATGGAAACATGAGTTAGCACTCGCAAGGAGTGAGTGCTAATAAGTTTTCAAAGGAGGCATGAAATTATGTTGAAACCATTGGCAGATCGTGTTTTGATCGAAGTCAAAGAAGAAGAAACGAAGACAAAGGGCGGCATTCTGCTGCCGGATACAGCACAGAAAAAATCCCAGAAGGGTGTCGTGATTGCTGTCGGCGCCGGGAAGCTCACCGATGACGGGAAGCGTCTTCCGTTGGAAGTGTCCGTCGGCGACGAAGTGCTTTTCGCCAAGTATTCGGGCACGGACATTGAAGAAAACGGGAAGAATTTCCTTCTCATTTCGGAGCGAGACATTCTCGCCATTTTCGGTAAATAATAAAAGATAAGGAGTGATATACAATGGCAAAGAAAGTTTTGTACAATGAAGAAGCCCGCGCGGCGCTGCTCCGCGGTGTCGATCAGTTGGCGAATGCGGTGAAGATTACGCTGGGACCGAAAGGCCGCAATGTCGTATTGGACAAGCATTTCGGCGCGCCGAACATCGTGAATGACGGTGTTTCCATCGCTCGCGAAATCGAGCTCAAAGATCCGTTTGAAAATATGGGCGCGCAACTGGTGAAGGAAGTCGCGACGAAGACGAACGATGTGGCCGGTGACGGCACGACGACGGCGACGCTCCTCGCGCAGTCCATGATTCATGAAGGCATGAGAAATGTGGCGGCCGGTGCAAATCCGATGGTTCTCAAAAAGGGCATCGAGCAGGCCGTCGAGACGTTGGTAAAAGAAATCAAAGCGATGGCGGTTCCCGTTTCCACGCGCGACGACATTGCGCAGGTCGCTTCCATTTCCGCGGCGGACCCGAATATCGGCGGCCTCATTGCGGACGCGATGGAAAAGGTCGGCAAGGACGGCATCATCAATGTCGAGGATTCCAAGACGATGGAAACGCGCCTGAAATTCACGGAAGGAATGCAGTTTGACCGCGGCTACCTCAGCCCGTACATGGTGTCCGATCCGGATAAAATGGAATGCGTCATGACGGATCCGTACATCCTCATCACGGATAAGAAAATCAATGTGCTGCAGGATATTCTCCCGCTCTTGGAAAAGATTGTGCAGTCCGGCAAGGAGCTCCTGATTATCGCGGAAGATGTCGAAGGCGAAGCGCTCGCGACTCTCGTCGTGAACCGTCTGCGCGGCACGTTCAAATGCGCGGCCGTCAAGGCACCGGGCTTCGGCGATCGCCGCAAAGCGATGCTGCAGGATATCGCCGTATTGACGGGCGGCCAGGTGATCAGCCAGGATATGGGCCGGAAACTGGAAACGGCGACGGTCGAAGATCTCGGCACGGCGCACCAGATCCGCATCACGAAGGACAACACGACCATCATCGTCAGCGACAAGCAGGCGGAGGAAAGACAGGACGCCATTCATGCGCGTGTCAATGAAATCAAATCGCAGCTCGCGGAGACGACGTCGCAATTTGACAAAGACAAACTCCAGGAACGTCTGGCGAAACTCGGCGGCGGCGTGGCTGTCATCGAAGTCGGTGCCGCGACGGAAGTGGAAATGAAAGATAAGCGCCTCCGCATTGAAGACGCTCTCAATGCGACGCGCGCAGCCGTGGAAGAAGGGATTGTTTCCGGCGGTGGCACGGCGCTGATTGATATCCAGTCCAAGCTGGATTCGCTCAAAGCGGAAGGCGATGTCATGACCGGCATCAATCTCGTCCGTCATGCCATCGAAGCGCCGGTGCGTCAGATTGCGGACAACGCCGGCACCGAAGGCTCCATCGTCGCTTCCAAAGTGAAGGAAGCCGGCAAGGGCATCGGCTACAATGCCGCGACGGATACGTATGAAGATATGATCAAAGCCGGCATCGTCGATCCGGCCAAAGTCACCCGCACGGCGCTCCAGAACGCCGCGTCCATCGCCGCGCTCGTCCTCACGACGGAAGCGATTGTCGGCGACGCGCCGGAAGATAAGGCGGCCGCGCCGCAGATGCCCGGTGGCGGCATGGGCGGTATGGGCGGAATGATGTAAGGTTTTGACATCGTCGCGATTTCCGTCGCGACGCCGCTAAATCGATAAATAAAAAGCACTCTCATTGGAATGAGGGTGCTTTTTTTGTATGAAATTTTTGCGCGGGGCGCTTTCTTGTCAAACGATTGGTGGTGGCGCGTGGCGCCGGGTGATGGTCACTCTATGTTACACATACAGCTTAGCACCTTTCGGCGCGATTCATTTTCGATTTTTTCGCACGGTACTCCTTGCGGTTTCTTCATTTCCTTTCTTT
>CAVHDO010000009.1:0-25034 GCA_963634795.1 Oscillospiraceae bacterium | reverse complement strand
CCCATGCTGTCCCGCAGATAATCCATATATTCCAATGCCCGGCCGGCACCCATCGCGTTGACATGCATCGGGGACTCCACCACGTAGGCCGGGATGCCCGACCATTTTGTGATCAAATCATCGAATCCGTAAAGCAAACTGCCGCCACCGCAGAGTAAAATTCCGTGATCGCGGATGTCCGCCAAAATCGTCGGCGGCGTTTTTTGCAGCACCGCCAAAATTTTCCGATGCATCACGCCGAGCATCGGCGCAATCGCCGTCGCCACATCCTCGCTCGTCACCGTCACGTGAACCGGCAAGCCCGTCGTCCGGGAAATTCCTGCAATCTCAGCCAGCTCCGGAATGCCGGAAACAAAAAACGCCGCGCCGAGCATTTCCTTCAGTCTTTCCGCCGCGCCGCAACCGATTTCCACGCGATACCGATCCCGTACGGCGGAAATAATCGCCTGATCCATTGCCCGCGACGCCTCATAAGCGGAATCCGCGACAATGACACTGTATTTCGACAGCACGGACACATGAAACGAACCGCCGCCCATGTCGCAAATCATCGTGCCCTGAATCCGATCCGTATCGACGCCCATACCCAAGACAGCCGCAATCGGCTGCTCAATCAAAACCGTTTTCCTTACATCGAGCTGTACCGCCGCCTCCAATAGCGCGCGGCGCTGAAGTCCCGTCACTTCCGCCGGCACGCAGATGGCCAGCCGCAGATGATAAAAAAGACTCCGCATATACGATTCATTCAGAAGCGATTTCAAAAGATACACCGCGGCGTCGAAATTGACGATATTCGCCCGCTCAATCGGACGGATAATGCGGATGTTCTGCGGCGTGCGTCCTTCCAACAGCGCCGCTTTGGCGCCGAACGCGATAAATTCTCCCGTCTGCGCACGTTGCGCCACGACAGAGGCCTCCCGCAAAATGGATTTCTTTTTTCTTCCGTACAAAGTGACATAGGATGTCCCCAAATCGACGCTGATATCCTCGGCGCCGAAAGATCCCAGCCGCTCCAAAAAATCGAAAGCGGGCGCCGCGTTTGAAACAGCTTCCTTGCTCATGCGTCCACACGGGAGATGTCCGCTCCCAGCCCTTTCAATTTTTCCACCAGATGATCGTAGCCGCGATCAATATGATGCAACTCACCGACTTCCGTCATGCCGCGAGCCGCCAATCCCGCCAAGACAAGCGCCGCGCCGGCACGCAAATCCGTCGCCCGCACGAAAGCGCCCTGCAAAAACGGCACGCCGCGCACCAGCGCCTTCCGTCCCTCAACCAAAATGTCCGCCCCCATCCGACGCAACTCGTCCACATGCATGAAACGATTTTCAAAAACCGTTTCCGTCACCGCGGAAATTCCGTTTCCTATCGTCATCAGCGCCATGAATTGCGCCTGCATATCCGTCGGAAATCCCGGATACGGCAGCGTTTTGATATCCGTCGAGCGAATCGTTCCCTTGCCGATAATTCGCACGCGATCCACATCCTCGCACTCGACCGTCACACCCGCTTCGCGCAACTTCGCAAAAAGCGGTTTCAAATGCTCCGTCACCACATTATCCACGACGACATCGCCGCCCGTCATTGCCGCGCCCATCATGAATGTCCCCGCTTCGATCCGATCCGGAATCGGCGTGTGAGAAATTCCTTCCAACATCCGGACGCCATCGATGCGAATGACATTCGTCCCCGCACCTTTGATGCTCGCGCCCATGCCGGACAGAAACGTCGCCAAGTCGACAATCTCCGGCTCCTCGGCCGCATTCTCAATCACCGTGCGACCCTGCGCCAGCACCGCTGCCATCATGATATTTTCCGTCGCACCCACGCTCGGGAAATCCAAATAAATGCTCGCACCCGAAAGACCCCGCGGCGCCCGCGCTTCCACGTAGCCGTCCGCGATTTCGATTTCCGCGCCCATCGCTTCGAACGCTTTCAAATGCAAATCAATCGGCCGGCTCCCAATCATGCAACCGCCCGGAAGCGCAATCCGCGCCCGGCCCATTTTCGCCAAGAGCGGACCCATGACGAGAAACGACGCCCGCATTTTGGAAACCAATTCATACGAAGCTTCCATGCCGCAAAGTCCCGCCGCGTCGAAAGTCAGTTCCATTTCTTTTTTTTCGACCGTCATGCCCAAAGATTCGAGCACATCGCAAATCGTCCGCACATCGTCCAAATCCGGCACATCGCAAATCGTCGCCGGCGTCTCCGGCAGCATCGTCGCCACGATAATCGGCAACACCGCATTCTTCGCCGCCGACACGCGAATGACACCGGACAGCGGCGTCCCGCCCTGAATGATTAACCTCTCCAAAAAATTCACTCCAAACTTACGTTTCACGCGGGAAGCCCCAATCCCGCCGATTTATTTCAAAAAACTTTTTACGCAAATCACTTATTTTCTGTCACGAAACATAAATATCATACCACAAAGAGAACAGAAACGCCAAACCGATTCCCACCCGCTCCTCATTGTCTGATTTGTTATAATAGGAAAAGATTTTTCTGAAAAATTTTAGGGAGGCGCGCATGAAATTTTTGCACACGGCCGATTGGCATTTGGGGAAATTATTTTACGGGACCTATCTCACCGACGAGCAAGAGTGGATTTTACGAAACGAATTTCTGCCGCTCATCGACGAGGAGCAGCCGGATGTCGTGTTGCTCGCGGGAGATGTGTACGACCGTTCGGTGCCGCCGGCGGAGGCAGTCGCGCTCTTCGACGAGATGATTTCGGAAATTTGCGTAAAGCGACGCATTCCTTTCGTCGTCATTTCCGGCAATCACGACAGCGCTGCCCGGCTATCCTTCGGAAGTTCGCTTCTGGCGTCTTCGGGGCTCTTTATGTGCGGAGAATTGTCGCGCCTTTCTCCGATTGAAATTTCAGACGCGGCGGGCGCAGTTTCCATCATTCCTCTGCCGTATGCGGAAACGGCGGAAGTGCGGCAGTCGCTCGGCGGCGATTGGCACACGCACGAAGAGGGACTCGCGGCGCTCTCCGCATCGCTCTTGGCGAAAGTCCAGAAAGAAACGCGGACTATCGCTGTCGCGCATGATTTCATCGCGGGCGGCACGGAAAGTGATTCGGAGCGCCCGCTCTCAATAGGAGGGACGGAAGTCGTTTCCGCCGATATTTTCGCGCCGTACGCGTACACCGCTCTCGGTCATTTGCACGGGCCGCAAAAAGCGGGCGGCAAGGAAACGATTCGCTACAGCGGCAGCCTTTTGAAATATTCCTTCGGCGAGGCGACGCAAAAAAAAGGCGTCATCATCGGCGAGCTGGATGCCGAAGGACACGTGGAAACAAAATTCGTCCCGCTCACGCCGCGTCATGACGTGCGCGTCATTTCCGGGCATTTCGAAGAATTGATGACACGCGAAGACGACGCGCCGGAGGATTTCCTGCTTGCGGATCTCGCCGACGACGGCCCTGTCATCGACGCGATGGCGCGACTCCGTCAGAAATATTCGAACATGACAGCGCTCCGCACGAAAGCGATGACACAGGAAGACAGCGGCGTGCGAGTTTCTTTGCATGAACGCGTGGACATGACGGATATGCTCGACGCGTTTTCGGAAGTGTTTCGCGGACGCGCCCTCGCAAATGAGGAGAAAGCGCTCTTCGCGGAGCTGTTGCAAAAGACGAAGGAGGAAGCATGAGACCGCTTCGTTTGGAAATATCGGCTTTCGGGCCGTACGCGGGCACGGAAATTTTGGATTTCTCCGATTTGGGCGCGCATCGCCTGTTTCTTATCTGCGGGCCGACTGGCGCGGGAAAATCGACGATTTTGGACGCGATGTGCTACGCGCTCTACGGGAAAACGAGCGGCGGCGACCGGAGCGGAAAATCGCTGCGAAGCGGCTATGCGCCACCGGAAGTATTGACGCGCGTCGCCTTTGATTTCGCGATTGGCGGCAAAACGTATCGCGTGAGCCGCACGCCGGAGCAAATTCGGCAGAAGAAACGCGGCGAAGGGCAAGCGCAGCAACGCATGGAAGCAGCGCTGTACGAGCTCGAGGGCGGCGAGGAGCGCCTGATTTCCGCAAAAGAAACGGACAAAGCGGTGGCGGATCTCATCGGCGTCGAAATCGATCAGTTTCGTCAAATCATTCTGATCCCGCAGGGCGATTTCCGGAAGCTCTTGCTGGCGGACAGCCGCGACCGGCAAGCCATCATGCAGCAACTGTTTCATACAAAAATATACAGCAAACTCGTGGAAATTTTAGGAAAACGGGCGAGCGAAGGCGCGGCGGCGTATGAAGAAATCAAAGCGCAGATTCAGATGAAATTGGAAAGCTACGGCGCGGAAACGGCGGAGGATCTGGCGAAGAAAACGGAGGAAACGCGTAAGCGGGAAACGGAAGCCGAAGCGGCACGGGCGGCGGCGGAAACGGCACAAATCGCGGCACGAAAAGAATACGACACGGCCAAAGCACTCGCGGATGCCTACACGCGGCTCTCAGCGGCCAAGGAAACGGCGGCGAAACTTTCGGCCTTGCGACAGGATATCGAGCAGAAAACGGCGGAGCTTGCCAAAATCCGGGCAGCGGCACGCATGAAAGACGCGAAAGAGAATCTGGAAAAGACGAAAGCGAAAGGCATGACGCGGAGCGCGGAAGCGGAAGCACTCCGAAAGCAAATGGCCGAGACAGAGGTGCACCTGGCCAAGCTGACGGCGGAATTTTCGGCACTAACGCAAGCGGAGCCGGCGATGCAAGAAAAGGAAAAAGAATTTTTGCGTCTTTCAGAATTGCGCGAACCGGCGGCACAACTGGAAGCGGCGCGGCAAGATGTTTCTATAAAAGAAAAAAATAAAGCGGTCCGGCAAAAGGAAGTTGAGACAGCCAAAGCGCTCTCCGCGGCGGCCGAAGCGGCACAAAAGGAAGCGAAAATCGCCGCCGAGCGCCTGGAATTTCTGTTCCTCCAAGGACAGGCGGCGTATCTGGCGCGGACGCTCACAGACGGAGAGCCTTGCCCCGTTTGTGGATCGCTCACGCATCCGGCGGCGGCACACACGGACGCGCTGATTCCGGAGCGTTCGGAAGTCGATGCGGCCAAAAAAATGCGCGACCAAAAAGACACGGCAACACAAAAAGCCGCGCAAGCCCTTTCGGACGCGGAAAAACGGCTTTCGACGGCTCGGAGCGAAACGGCGGCGGCGCGGGCAGCCCTCGCGGCCATCGAGCAGCGCCTCCCCGAAGCGTATCGCGACGGGAAAAAAATCGAGCAGACGATCCAAGCGCTCACGGCGGAGATTTCCTGCTACAAAAAAGAGCACGAAAAATTGACCGCGGACAAGCAACGCGCCGAGCAGGAAGCGGCGGCCATCCGCGCCCAAACGGAAGCGGCGGAAAAAGACGTCGCGGCGCTGCGCACGCAATACACGGAAGACAAAACCATTTTGGAAGACCGCGCTCGCGAGGAGGGTTTCCTGTCCATCGAAGAATTTACGGGCTACTTCGCGCGCCTCCCTCAAGAAGCGGTGCTCCAAAAAGAAATTACGGACTACCACGCGGCAGAAACAGCGACGACGGAAAAGCAAGCTGCCGAAGAAAGATTCATTGCGGGACGCACCGCGCCGGACATGGCCGCGGAAGAACAGAAACGCGCCGCCGCGGACCGAGTGCGAGACGAAGCGACGAAAGCAAAAGCCGAGACCGCCGCGCGATTGGCATTTCTCATCGAAGCGGAAAAATCTGTCGCGTTTCTTTCGGAAAAACAGAAAAAAGCGGAATCCGGCCTGCAACTTGCCGCCGGCCTCTACGATGTCTATCGCGGAAAAGAAACGGGCGTCGACTTGGAGCGCTTTGTATTGGGCGCCCTTTTGGACGACGTGACGCGGGCGGCCAATGCGCGCCTCCACGTCATGAGCGGCGGCCGCTACCGGCTTTCGCGCCAAATCGACCGCGACGACAAACGAAAAAGCGCCGGCCTCGACCTTGAAGTTTTCGACAGCTACACCGGCCTTTCCCGTCCGGCGAACACCCTCTCCGGCGGCGAGACCTTCCTCGCGTCCCTCTCGCTGGCGCTGGGCCTTGCCGACGTCGTGCAACAATACGCCGGCGGCATTCATTTGGACGCCATGTTCGTCGACGAAGGCTTCGGCACACTTGACAGCGAATCCCTCGACCTCGCCCTCCGCACCCTGACCGGCCTCGAAAGCGGCCACCGCCTCGTCGGCATCATTTCCCACGTAGAAGAACTCGCCGAACGCATCGGCGCCAAACTTATCGTGGAAAAAACAGATTGCGGCAGCCACGCGAAATTTAAGGTATAAAGAAACAGTTTCCTCGCTCCCCTTGTAGTAGCGCCAAAAGAGCTTGGAGCTGTGAGCTATGAGCTATGAGCCTGGAGCATGGAGCCCGGAGCCCGGAGCAAAAAGCGATACCGCCTGCGGCGATTTTATAAAACAAGCAAGAAAAGTCGGCTCCTCATCTCTATCCTCAAAAAGCTATCATCTCAAACGCCGCCAAAGCCAACCAAGAAAAAAGTAGCGCCTCTCTTCTCTCTTCCCCCTTCCCTCTTCCCTATTTTTTCACAAAGGAGACAACACAATGGACATCCAATATCTTCTGCTTCTGCAACATTTCCGCGAAGGCGTCGGCGCGCCGCTCGCGCCCTTTTGCATCTGGATTTCCGATTTCATCATCAGCTTTTGGGGATTCGCCGCCATGGCGCTCATTTACTGGGTCTACGACCGGCAAGGCGGCCGGCGCATTCTTTTGGGCTTTGGGCTCGGCGTCATTCTCAATGCCCTTTTGAAAATGACATTTTGCATTTACCGGCCTTGGATTCGCGACGCGCAGATTATTCCCTACGGAAACGCCATCCAAAGCGCCGGCGGCTATTCCTTTCCCAGCGGCCATTCCACCCGCGCGGCCACCGTCTTGGGCGGCATTTCCTTTCTTCTGAAGAAAAAAGGATACCTTCTTCCCGCCTGTCTCCTCTTTTTCGTCGCCCTCATCGTCCTATTTTCGCGAAACTATCTGGGCGTCCACACGCCGCAAGACGTCATCGTCGGATTCCTCCTCGGTCTCCTGGGGATTTACATCGCGGAAAAAACGGAAACCTGGGCAGACAAAAACGAGAAACGCGACCTCATCGTGATCGGCGCGGCCCTCGTCATTTGCGCCGCCATCGCCGTCTATTACGAATGCAAGACCTATCCCGAAGACTTCCTGCCGAATGGGAAACTTTTGTACGACGCCATCCCCACGATTCCCTACCAATACCAAGGACTCGGCGGCATCCTGGGCTACGCCGTCGCCCGTTACTTCGAGCGCCGCGGCTTCGATTTTGAGGAAACAGAACGCCGCTCGCGCCTCGTCGTCGGTCTCCTCGCCCTCATTCCCCTCTACGCCCTTTTGGCTTACACCACGCCCCTCCTCATGCCCTTAATCGGAGAGCGCGCCGCCCAATTTTCCAAATTGTTCCTTTTCTTCATTTATATTTTGAACGTGGTTCCGTGCATCATGCAATGCGTCTGCAAGAAGAAAGACAAATAGAACACGCACCCCAAAATATACGAAATATACCCAACTTTAGACTAATCGACAACTAAAAAATTGCCTTTATTTTAACAAGTATCCTTACACGTCTTTTTTGTACAGTGACGCACAACAAAAAAACACCGCGCCATATCACAGCACGGTGTTTTTTTATTATTTTTATTCAAAGGAAACAACTGTTTCCCGTCCCCTTCACACGACGGCGAAGGTCAGTTTCCCGTCTTTCTCATCCACGCAGAGCGTCTTTCCTTCTTTGAGCTCTCCTTTGAGAATGAGCTCAGAAATTTCGTCTTCGACGTCTTTTTGAATCGTCCGTTTCAAGGGACGGGCGCCGTAGGCGAGGTCGCTGCCTTCGTGAATGAGATGTTCCTCGGCGGCTTCGGTGACGTCCAATTTCACTTGGAAATGATCCAGTTTCTTCTGAACGGCGGCGAAGAGGAGGCGCGCGATGTTTTTGAGATTTTCCGGCGTGAGCGGACGGAAGACGACGATTTCGTCGATCCGGTTGATAAATTCAGGACGGAAGGCGCGCTTCACGTCTTCCATGATGATTTCTTTTGTCTGGTCGAAATCCGGCTGTTCCTTTGGCTCGCCGGCCCGGAAACCGAGTTTCTTCATCTGCTCTTTCAAATGCGCGGAGCCCAAATTGCTCGTCATGATGATGACGCAATTGGTGAAATCGACGGTGCGCCCCTGCCCATCGGTCAGGCGGCCGTCATCCAGAACCTGCAGGAGCAGATTGAAGAAATCGGCGTGCGCTTTCTCGACTTCGTCAAAGAGAATGACGCTGTAGGGATTGCGACGGACTTTGTCGGTGAGCTGGCCGCCTTCTTCGTAGCCGACGTATCCGGGAGGCGCCCCGACGAGACGGGACACTTCGTGTTTCTCCATGTATTCGGACATATCGAAACGAAGCAGATTTTTCTCGCTGCCGAAGAGGGATTCGGCGAGCGCTTTGGCGAGCTCGGTCTTGCCGACGCCGGTGGTGCCGAGGAAGAGGAAGGAGCCAATCGGACGATGCGGATCTTTCATGCCGGCCCTGGCGCGGCGAATGGCTTTGGCGACGGCCGTGACGCCTTCTTCTTGGCCAATGACGCGGCGATGGAGCTCTTCTTCGAGGCGAAGGAGTCGCTCGGCGTCGCTTTCTTTGAGATTTTTCAGCGGCACGCCGGTCCATTTGCTCACGACTTCGGCGACGTCTTCGGGCATGACGACAAGGTGGTCCGGATCGGGCCCCTTCCATTCTTTCCGCAGTTCTTCCATGTCGGCGGTGAGTTTCCGCGCTTCGTCGCGCAGCGTGGCTGCCCGTTCGAAGTTTTGCGAGGAAACGGCTTCCTCTTTTTCTTTCAGTACGCCGGCAAGCTCGCGTTCTTTGGCACGCAGGCCCTCGGGCGTGGAGCCGGCTTCCATGCGGAGTTTCGCCGCGGCTTCGTCAATGACGTCGATGGCTTTGTCCGGCAGGAAACGGTCGGTGATGTAGCGATGCGAGAGTTCGACGGCGGCTGCGATGGCTTCGTCGGTGATTTTCGCTTTATGAAACGCTTCGTAGCGGTCGCGCAGACCGTTCAGAATTTCGACAGTCTCAGACGGCGTCGGTTCGCCGACTTTGACGGGCTGGAAACGACGCTCGAGAGCCGCATCTTTTTCGATGTATTTCTTGTATTCTTTCAGCGTGGTCGCACCGATGCAGCGGAGTTCACCGCGCGCGAGAGCCGGTTTCATGATATTCGCCGCATCCATGGAGCCTTCGGTCGCGCCGGCACCGACGAGGGTGTGAATTTCGTCGACGAAAAGAATCCAATCTTTGTGTTTCTTCACTTCGTCGATGACTTTTTTCAAGCGTTCCTCGAATTGGCCGCGATACTGCGTGCCGGCGACGACGGAGGACATATTGAGGGAAATAATGTGGCAAGGTTTCAGCACTTCCGGGACATCCCCGTCGACGATGCGCTGCGCGAGGCCTTCGGCAATCGCCGTCTTGCCGACGCCGGGCTCACCAATCAGGACCGGATTGTTCTTGCTGCGACGGGAAAGAATCTGAATCACGCGGCTGATTTCGTCGGCGCGGCCGATGACGGGATCGATTTTCCCCTGCCGTGCGCGTTCATTGAGGTCGACGGCAAAATCAGAGAGTTCGCCCATATTTTCACCGCCCTGTCCCTGCGAGACCCCTTCGCCGGAAAGAACACCCGCAAAAGCACGCTGCAAATTGGATTGCGTCACGCCGAAATGCTGCAAAATGCGAAGCGCCGTGCCACCTTCACGAATCAGTGCCAACAGCAAATGCTCCGTCCCGACATAGCGATTTCCGAGTTCATTCGCCTCCTCGACAGCCATCTGCAAGACGCGTTTGGCTCGCGGCGACGCGTAGACACTCGCCGTATCGAAAAATGGCTGCTGCGCCGCGCTTTCCAAAATCTGCGTAATCGCTTCTTCGGAAATCCCCAGTGCGGTGAGCACCTGCCCGCCGCCGGATTTCTTCTCGTGCGCAATTCCCAAGAGCAAATGCTCCGTCCCGACGGCCTCGTGACCCAATTTGGCCGCAGCCGTCTGTGCAAATTTCCAAGCGTTCTTCACGCTTTCCGTATATCTTTCATCCATGGTTTTTCAACCCCTTCCTATTATAAATCAGTTAGCAATGAGCAATTCAGGAGTCGCTATGCGACATTTTTATAATAACCATCGCGAAATGACACCAATTTCATCTGATGTCTGATGTCACCATCCCGCCTGCCGTAAAAGACGAGAAAAAATCAAGCGGGCCTCTCTTCCCTCTTCCCTCTTCCCTATCAGCAGAAAATTTTCATCTCAAACGCCGCAAAAGAAAAGAAAAATCAAGCCGTGCCTCTCTCTTTCAAGCCTCTTTCCTTTTAATCTCATCCCGCAGCTTGGCTGCCTCTTCGAAACGCTCCGCCGCGACAAGATCCGCGAGACGACTCTTCATCTCCGCCAGATCCTGCGCCGCTTTCGTCTGCTCAGCGGTCTTCGCGTCCGCTTCCTTACCGGGCGCCGCCGTCCCCGTTTCCTCTTTTTCAAAAAACGGTTGCAGACCTTCTTTGAGCTTCTGATAATTCACCGGTGCCTCGCGCGTCAACGTCTGCACGCCCCCGAAAGGAAGCGAAGCCAATCCCGCGAACGGCTCGCGCCACAGACGATTCATCAGCCGATCCATCTCCCCGAAAGGCCCGAAGCCTCCGAAATCGCCGAAACCGGCAAAAGCACCGTCCGAAAACAAATTTTCCTTTTTTGCGCAATCGGCACAAAGATGCCGCTCGCTGCAATTTCCATTCACCGACTGCCGATAAAACACAGTCGCATCCTTTTTATGACAAGCTTCACAAAGCATTTATCTCCCCTCCCTTAGTATTTGCAAAATCCGCATAAACGCCGCGCTCACCATTTGCTCGCGGCGCTCTTGCGGCACGACCGTCAGCATGATTTGCATCACATTCCGAAGCAAAAGGCATTCCCGCATCGTCACCATACCGGAGCCTTGCAACTTCCGGAAAAATGTCGTTATCCGCTGCTCACTGCCAAGCACCGCATCGGTCGAAAGCTCGGTCGGTATCGCGGTCGATTTTTTTACGACATCCCGATTAGCCTTCTCTTCCGAAATCTTCATTTTCTCCTCGTCTGCCGCCGGTGCCTGCTTCAAAATGGCAATGCGAATGAAACCATTTGCCCCGCGCTTCGATTCGACATAGAAACCTTCCCGCGGCGTAAAACGCGTATTCACCACATACGTCACCTGCGACGGTGCGCAATCCATTTTTTCCGCGATATCCTTGCGCTTGATCACAATCATCCGTTCTTCCTGCGCCTCTATCGCATTCAAAATGAACTGCTCGATCCGATCCGAAAGTCCGTTCGACGGTATGACTCTAAACATAATTCCCACCTTTGCCCTTTCCGAAATTCAATTTTGATTTGAGATTCATTTGTGTTTTCATGACAATCACCTCTTTGATACTGTCATTATACATCTATAAATCAAAAAGTCAATAGTTGATTTCTATTTTCCTTTTGCATGAAATTTTCCCGAAAACAAGCGAAACTATCCGTTTCTTACGATTGCTCTTTTCATAAAGTGAAAGAACTTTTTGATATAAGAAAGCAAAGTGCAAAATAGAAAAAGGAAGCTGTGCCGCTCTACAATATTTGTATATTGAGCCTTCGGCGTCCCCTCATCTGACACTTCACACCACCAGCAACCATTCCCGGAAGGTCGTCTCCTGAAGAGGACTAACAGAAAAAAAGCCTCCGCCGCATTTTATAAAAAAATTGCGCGAAGCGCGTACCTGAACGGCTCACTACTCACTACTCATTGCTAACTTTTCTCGCGCCTGACAAAAAAGCCGTGCACCAAAAAAGGAAACCCCACATGAGGTTTCCTTTTTTACTTGCCGCGAATGTTTCGTTATCAGAACGAGAAGCGGACTCCGGCGTCCAGCTTCCACTGGTGTTCGAAATCGCCGCTGAAGTCTCTAGCGAAATCCGCGTAGATTTGAGTACGGGAACCGGCGTTGTAGTGGCCACCAATCACCAGCTCGACCCAAGTGTCGCTGCCGCTGAAAGCCGTGGATTTCCAGCCGCCGTTTTTCGCAAAGTAACGAGTATTGATATCGCCGCCGAATTCGTGCGCGAGATAGAGACCACCATAGAAGTTTCCTTTGGCCTGTTTCGTGCCCGCTTCGACGCCGAGACGGCCGACGAAAGATTGATAAGCGTCCTGATAGACATCCATGGTCGCGCCGTTCGGAGTCACGCCGGTGTAATCTTTGCCGCCCACGTGCGCCCAGGTGAGCTGCAGCTTCGGCGTGATATACGAAGATTTGCTTGCAAAAGTCTTTCCGTATTCGGCCGTGAGACCGTAGGCCGCGACGCCGTAATCGCCGTGGAGACTATTCAGACGATATTCCGTGTAGACGTCGTATTTGTTTGAAACATGACCCACTTTGGCAGCGATACGGAAATAGCTGTTATCAGCCAGTGTCTTCACACCGTATACGCCGAAGCTGTAGAGTTTGTCTTCGCCCTTGCCGCCCAAGAGATAATCGCTGTCGCCGTCGCGATAATCAAAAGCGATACCGGCATGCCAGCCGTTCTTCATCGCCTTGTCATAGCCGATCTGCGCGCCTTTGTACGTGTTCGTTTCATGGACGCCTTTCACATCGGATTCGGTCTTGCCGCCGAGAACTTTCGCGAAGATGCCGTCTTCGTCCGCGAGATCCGCGCCGCGATACGTGTCCTGCATATTGTCGCGCCACGCGTGGAACATGGTCGTCGCGGCACTACGGACGCCCTTCATGGCAAATGTTTCATAATCACCGAGAGTGATGGTAGAAGTGTCTTTTTCATCGTCCTCGGAATCCGAATCAAATCCCGGTGTCATCGTGCCATCTACGTATTGGCCTTGACCATCATTAGCTTTAAACGAAATGTCGCCTGTCTGGAGCACCACAGAGGTCGACGTGAGGCCTTCTGCCAGTTTCACGTTGCCCGTGAGGTTTCTTTCGCCGTTCACGTAATAATTGCTGTAATACAGTTTTCCGGCGAGCGCGTTCAGGACTTTGGCCACATTTTCTTCTTTGTATGTGACACCGTTATTGTCCGTAATCAAGGAAATATGAGAGCCTTCCTTCGCTTTTTCAATGATGAAATTGCCGGCCGCATCATAGTCGGTCGTCGCCTCACCGTTTCCGGTGTGCGCGTAGTACACATTCATGTATCCGCTGTATTCGGGAACAACTTGGTCTTCCGTCTTTTCCATGACGATGTTGCCGACCTTTGCTTCGCTGAGGCCGCCATACAAGGTAAAATCTTCAGTAGCTTCGTTATTGGCGCCGCGGAGTCCGTACCCCGCCGCTTCCGTCGAGTAATCTTTCAGCGTCCAAGTGCCGCCGTCCTGCACATACGCCGTGAGCTTGCCGCCGTTTTTGATTTGGTAGCCGCCCGTCAGCGTGGAATCTTTACCGATGACCTTGATCACCATTTCGCCTTCATTGGAAACGGAGAGGTCACTCGTGGCTTCAATGCCGTTTTCGTCACCGACAGTCAACTTGCCACCGTCCGCATCGAGAGCCCCCGCAATCGTGGCTTTGCCGCCCGTGACGGTGACCGTCGCGCCGTCCTTGGCCGAGGCCGCGACACTCGTGCCGGTGATTTCCACATCGCCCTTGAGCGCAATGGTCGTCTTTTCGCCCGACGCATTGACCGCCATATCACCCGTGGCCGTCGTCTTGCCTTCGACAGTGACCGTGGCGCCTTCATCCGCCGAGAGGCCGACGCTCGTGCCGGTAATCACCGCTTCATCTTTGAGCGCAATGGTCGTATTTTCGCCCGATGCATTGACCGCCGTATCGCCCGTAGCCGTCGTCTTGCCTTCGACAGTGACCTTGCCGCCATCGGAAGCATTGAGCCCCATGCCGGATTCTTTTTCACTGCCGGTCGCTACGAAGTCGCCCTTGACGGAAATATTTCCTCCGTCCGTCACAGCGCCGGTCGTCGTTCCTTTTGCCGTGAGTTCTTTCCCTTCGAAGGAAACGGTCTTGCCTTCCGCCACCGTGATGCCCGTACCTTCATCTGCTTTGCTTTCAACAGTGAGCGCCGCATCATTGGCCTTGAGGGTGATATCGTTCTCCGTCGCATCAATGACCGCGCCGTTCGAAGCCGTATCGTTATCGACGGTAATCGTCGTCGGATTTTTCGTGAAGACGTATTCATCCTCTTTCTTCACCCCGTCTTGCCGATATTTGTAATCCGTTTCATCGTCGCCCGTGATGGCCGTCGTGAATTTCGTTTCCGTCTGTTCATCCGGGTACGTGTAGCCCGGCTTCAGCGTATCCTCTTTGTACTTGCCTTGGCCGCCTTTATCTTTCTGGAATTCAATCTCGCCGGTCTGGAGTGTCGCAGAGCTCGCAGTCAACCCGTCGGCAATCTTCACGAAACCGGAGAGATTCGATTCCTCGTTCCCGTAATTGCTGTAGTACAGTTTTCCGGCCAGTGCGTTCAGAACCTTGGTGACGCTGTATTCATTTGTCATGTCGACGCCCGTGTTGTCCGTGATGAGGGAAATTTGCGAACCTTTCTCTGCGCTCTTGATAATCATATTCCCAGCGGCGTAATCAGTCGCCGCTTCGCCGTTTCCGGTGTGGGCGTAGTAGACATTTGTATAGCCGCTGTAATTGTCAATCTTAAGCGACTTTGTATCGTTCATGAAAATATTTCCGGCAGTGGTTTCCGAGCTTCCGCCGGAAAGCGTACGAAGTGAACTTTCGACAAACCATCCGCCTGTACCGAGACTGGGATACAAGCTGACGGATTCGTTTTGCCATGTGGCGCCGTTTTTCAGATACAGATTGATTCCCGACACACTGACATTATTGTCATTCACGGCGACGCCTGTCCACTTGGAGTCCTTTGTGGAGAGACCCAAATTAATGTAGCCTTGTTCGCATTCTATGGCGATATCTCCGTAGAGAGTGGATTTCGTGTCACCGGCATCTGTCGCAGTGTCATTCATATTGAAATTGACAGTGCCGCTCTGGACATGAATCGCCAAAGTATCGGCCTCTTCACCACTGCTGTTTTTGCCACTGGTGACCAAGTTTCCGCCTTTGACCGTGATGACATCTCCTCCGGTGTTACCCGTCGTGATGCCTATGCCGTCGACCGTCATATCCAAGAGCCCATTGACAGTCAGCTTTCCGCCGTCGCTGGTTCTGAGACCGACGGCAGGACTGCTACCACTGTGAGAAATACCCCAGCCGCTGTCTTTCGTGAAGGTCACATTGCCATTGACCGTGAGAGCGCCTTGCGAATACAGGGCGGTATGATAATTGGATTCGCTACCGTTTCCGTAATTGGATGCCAGCGTCCCGGTGACGTCGCCGGTGACCGTCAGGGCGGCATTTTTCTCTACATATGCTCCGGCGGCCAGATTGGTCTTAGCCGTATTATTCATCTCGGACAGATCAAGATGGAGTGTCTTAGCCGCGATGGTCGTCTTTACGCCTTCGCCCAAATGGATGCCGTATTGTCCGGCTTTCAGCGTCAGCGTCTTGTCGTTTGCATTGATGTCCACGTCATGGCCGACATTCTTCGCAATGTTGATGGTATTATCTGCCGTAATGTTACTGTCTTTAGTAAAGACATAGTGCTCGCCTTCATCTATCAAGACGCCGCCGTTCACATAGAAAGTGTCATTGGCTTTCACGCCGGTGATGGGCGTCGTGAATGCGGTGATGGTCTGTTCCTTCACGGGCGTGGCATCATAGAAACCTTGTCCCGCCGTCTGCGTGCCGGTCGTGGCCGTCGAGAAGGAAATCGCGCCCGTCTGGAGAGCCGTCGAACTCGCCGTGAGACCGTCGGCAATTTTGACTGTGCCGGAAAGATTCTTTTCGCCCTTTACATAATTGCTGTAGTACAACTTCCCGGCGAGCGCGTTCAGGACCTTGGCGACCCTCTCCTCATCTTCCATATTGACGTTCGTATTGTCCGTAATTAGGGAAATATGCGCGCCGTTCGCCGCACTCACGATGATCGTATTCCCAGCGGTATAGTTTTCGACCTCTTCGCCGTTATCTTCATGCGCATAGAGCACATTCATATTTCCCGCGTAATTTTGAATCGTCGCATCCTGTGTCGACGTCATTTCGATGTAGCCCGCCGTATCTTCAGTCGTGCCGCCCGTCAAATTACGGAGGACAGTCGCATTCTCCGTATCATTGGCATGCCAGATCGCGCCGTTTTGGATCGTCGCATCCATGATGCCGACGCCTTCGCTGTTGGCCAGAGCGTATCCTTCCCATTCCGCGCCGCTGTCCATCTTCAGCGTGGTTGCATATTTCGTGTAGCCACGCCACACCGCTTTATTTCCCATGAAGAGCTTCAAGCCGCCGTCATCACCCGACGTGACGCCCCAGCCGGAGCCGAAATTGTAATTCCCAACCCAGTACGAATCTTCCGTATTCAGGCCGACATTGATTTTCCCGCTGGTTCCCTCGCCGCCGACCGTCGCGAAATCGCCGACAATCTGCACCGGATTTGTCCCTGCGGCGGTAGCCGTACCCGAGGACGTATCTTCGTCCTTGAGCACATTCACATTCACGATGCCGTAATTATCTGAAGCAAATTCCCCGTAGGCACGAATGGCCAGGCACTCAGCCCCTTCTACATCGCTGACCCCGGGATTGTCTCCGCTCGCCGTGATGGAAATTCTCCCGCCGCCGACTTCGATTGTGGACGCGACAGCCGAGAGCCCTTCGCACACACCGACGCCGTCCATCGTCGACGCATCGATATCGACCAGCCCGTCGACCTTTACATAAGAACGCACACCATTCAGCCCGTTTTTCGTTTTAATGACAGCCCCATTTGTACTGTTACCCGACTCGGTCGTCGCGCGCAGCACGAGAACCTTTTCCTCTTGATCGTCACCGCCGTTGTGGATGTAGACCTGTCCGCCCACATTGGCAGCAATCGCCGACACCCAGCCGTTATTCGTCGATCTCGCGTTGACCGTCATGACGCCCGGATGATTCACCTCCACGACACCGTCGTAAGCGGCAAAAATACCGGTCACGATGCCACTCGCTTCCGTGGAAATATTCATGCTGTGCCCGTCGAGATCGATGACCGTCGCCGGCAAATAATGCCCGCCATACACCGCACTTCTCTGCGTCCAACCGCTGGAATTTTCAGACCCGTGATCAACGGCCGGCGCATTGCCATCCACCGTGAGCGTCGTGTCCTCCGTGAATGTGAAAGTGCCGTTTTTGTAAATACCCGCTTCGACATAGGGCGTGATATAAATCGGATTGGAATCGATATAATCCGTAAAATCCGTCTCCGTCTGCACACCGTCCATCGGAGCTATGATTTCCGTGGCCCCGTCCAAATACCCCTGACCGCTCGACTCGTCAAAGCTCAAAGACGCATAATATTTCGACGCGGAATACTGCGTCAGACCCTCGGCGATGGAAACTTTGCCGGAAAGATTTTTCTTCGTGGCATATTGGGTGTAATACAATTTTTTCGCCAAGGCATCCAGCACCGCTCTCTGCGTCTCTTCCGTATTCATATTTTCGTCATAATTTGTGTAGATATTGACAAAAGAATTGGCTGTCGCCGTCGTAATCGTCACATCGCCGCCCAAAATTTTCGTCGGGTCGGTAGCGTCATGGTCATAGCCGATATTGAAACAAGTAGAGTTGAGACTGCTGATTGTCACCTTGCCGCTGTCTTTCGTCTGATGCAGGACGCCATTGGCACCGTCCAGCAAAGTCAATGTGGTATCCTTCTCCAGATTGGAGGCATTCGTCGCCACATTTTTCCACGTCCCGCCGTTAGCAAGATACAGATGCATCTTCTGGTTCTTCCCCAGCGCAGCTTCCTCCTCGATGGCACCATTGAGATACGCGCCACTTCCCAAAATGCCGACATTGATTTGCAGCGCGCCGGCTCCCAAATACAGATCCCCATCAATCTGCGTGACATTCTGCAGCGGCGTGCAGCCAGTCGTACCACTCTGACCAGCGGCAAAATTCACTATGCCCTTCACATTGTAAATAGCATACCGATTGGGACCGTCCGCATCCGGGTGGACATAGATCTTACCCCCCTGCGTGATGAGAAACCGACCTAGTGCCGACGTTGTATTATTGCCGATAACTCCGGCAGTCATGATCCCATGCCCCGCCACATCCAGATTCACCTTGCCGTAAATATTCACAGCGCCGGTATTTGAATACAAGCCGACGCTTTGATCCGATACGCCCGTCGCATTCTGATTTTCGCTGACCTTCACATCCAAATCGACCCTTCGGTCCGTATTACTGTTATTAGTGCCGATTTGGATTGACGACGTATTCGAAAACGCTGTTGCCCCCGCATCGAAGCCTTCCGGAGTGCCGAGGGCAAGACCATAGCCGCCATATTGATTGTCGACATTGACAGCGATGTGAAACGCCGTGGTTTCAGTGTCATTGCCGATATGCAAAATTCTTGCGACTTTGTCCGTGACCGCACGCCAAATCCCATAAGATTTTTTTGTATTTCCTTCCGCCCCTTTGACATTGATTTCCAATTCATCGGCCGGTCTTAGATTTAATACACGCGAATTTGTACTTCCATTAGCGCCGCTCGTGCCTAAAATCCCGACCCCGATGGCATCGCTTTTCGCCGTCACATCGATGGTGAGCTTATAGTTCTCATCACTCTTTTCCGCCTTCTGCGCCACCCAGGTCACACCATCTGTCGTCGTCCCCAAATTCGTCAGCCCCGTCGCGACTTGATAGGTTTCACCGGTAAAGGTGCTCTTAAGATCCATCGTCTTGTCGCCGTCAATTTTGATCGTGCTGTCTTCCGTGAGAGTATAGTAATTAATAGCTTGACTATATTTGATTGTATCCTGCGCAATTTCCGCGTACTCCGTATCAGCCTCCGTCACCCCGGTAATCGGCGTCGTATACACCTTCGCCTCCGCAAATCCGCAAGCACCTCCTGTAGCCAGCGCCAGCAACACGCCCACCGCCAACTTCTTGTGATTCTTCCAAGTTTTCTGTTTCATTTCATTTGCTCCTCTCTCTCTATAATGTATAGAGAAAACAAAAAATAAGTTTTTGGAAAACCGTATGAAATTTATGATAAATTTATGATAATCTGTATGACAGTCATACGGTCAAGAGTTTTTTTGTCGTTTTATTAATCTTCGTCTAATCTTCGAGGAAAAATGCAAAAACTTTTTCTTGCTCAGCTTTTGCGTCGTTTGTGCTCAAAAACTTTTGCGTGATAGAGATGAGAGGCGAGGCTTTTTTCTTGCTAAGATTTTGCGGCGTTTGCGCTAAAAAGCTTTTGCAAGATAGAAATGAGGGGCGAGGCTGTTTCCTTTTTTCCTTTTGCGGCGTTTGTGCCTGAAGCATTTAGCGGATAGAATGATGGACTTGCTATTCATTTTGAGCTGTCTTCATTTTGGCAGGACTGATTCTCTCTCTTCAAAGCGGCAACAAAAAAGACCGTTTCCCCAAAATGAGAAACGATCCTTTACCAATCTTTTGGTTGAAAACTCAGTACGCGACGAAATCGGAGAAAATCGGCGCATTGGCTACCAGCGCACGGATGGCTGCTTCGGCATCCTCCTTCTCGGATTCGTCTTCCTTCGTATCTTTCGCCCCGTCCTTATCTTTTTCGTTGTCTTTTGAATTCTTCTTTTGATCCTGCTTATCTTCTTTGTTTTTCTCTTTGTCCTTCGTATCTTTGGTTTCCTCTTTTTTCTCGTCTTTCTTGTCGTCCTTGTCATTTTCGCCCTTTTCTTCCGCCGCCGACGATTTCAGCTCCAGTGTCGACTTGGCATTTTTAGCCGCCCGTTTCGCAAGCTCGGCGTCGCGGTCCGCGGGGCGCATGACTTTGAACGTGAATTGGCAATCGCCGTAAATGACGTATTCGGTATCGACGGCGGATTTGGCCGACGTCTCCGGCTCATCTTCCTCTTCATCCTTACCGGACGGTCCTTTGATGTACTCCGGTTTCTTCGGTTTCTCATGATTTTGAATCTTGACGTCCTCGCCGCCCTCTTCCTCTTTGGAAATGGTGCTGACTTCCGGATCCAAAATTTCCACGACAATCTGATTGTTTCGATCTTCTCTTTGGAGTTTCCCGTGCAAATCTTTGAAATTTTTATACGTGCGGAGACGCTCAATGATTTCGCTCGTCAGATTGTATTTCTGGCGGCGGATAAGATACGGAAGAGGCGTGATGCCGCCGCCGCGCACTTCGAGAATCATATCGCCGTACGCCTGGTCTTCCGGCACGGTGAAAACGATGGGTTTCACTTCTTTTTCGCCGCGGAACGGCTGAATCCGAACTCGAATGAAAATGTCGTCTCCGGGGGAAACAACCATCGGCGTCGCTGTCGCATCCACAATCTGCGCGGTCTTTCTCTCGCGCGTCACGTCCATGTCAACTTTGATCTGGCGGAGCGGATACGCTTCGAAACGATTCTGCCCCAAGAGACGCACGACATTGTAGACTTCGTCCACGCTGCGCTCGGCGACGTCGTTTCTCGACCAATACATATTTTTCCGCGTAAAAGTCGGCTGCTTGGGATCCAGCGGATAAAGAGTGTACGTCAAAGAAACGGTGCCTTCTCCTCTTCTGTCGATGAGACGGCTGACGGCGCTGTAAACGGTGGTCGCCGACAAAGACGGCAGGAGCGCTTCTTCACATACCATGCGCACATCCAATTTCTTCTGCGCGCCATTGTCCCTATCGTTCGCCTGCACATGGAGCGCGGTGAAATTCGGAAGCGTCCCGGAAATGCCGGCGATGGCCGCGCCGCGATCCTGATCGACCGTCCCAATGTCAGCACCGATGGAGCCGAGCTTAAATGGAATCTGATGCGACGGCACGACGGCAAAAATGTAGGAGTTTCCCATAAAGTACGATGTCTTGCCGCGGCTCATGAATGGATGTCCGAAAGCGAGCATCCGGTTTCCGTCGATATACGTCACGGTCCCGATAGCGCCCAATTTCAAATCGCCGCTGACGAAAGAGGCCGCGACCGCGCCGCCTTCTTCGAGCGGAAGGGGCGTGTCGTCCCCATTCGTCACGGCCGACGCGTAAGGCACCATGTTGAATTCTTCCATTTTTTTCGACAGATACGCCAGCGCTTCATCGGAATACCCGGACGCCATAAGCGGCGTCGCCAGCGGCATCAAATCCGAAGACGGACGCGGCATGAAACTGGTCGCATTCTGATCGTCCTTTGTCAACACTTTCACCATGTCTTCGATAGGCGTCACCATGCCGAGGCGGCCGTCGGAATTCGGGAAACCGTAGCCAATCGCGCCCAAAAGTTTCCCGTTGATATAAACAGGACTGCCGCTCATGCCCTGCGCAATACCGCGCGTCTGGTCGATGACGGGCCCGGACACACGGACGAGCACCAAATCACCGCCGTTCGCGCCTTTGTTTTTGAGTACGCCTAGCACGTCCACATCAAACGTCGTGATGTCCCGGCCGTGCACGACAGTCTTCGCGTACCCATGCATCCCTTCGCGCACGTCGGCAATCGACATAAATTCCGTCGCCCATGCGGGAAACGCCCCCGCCGCCGCCAGCGCCAACCCCAGCACCAACTTCTTATACATTTTATTTTTCATTACAAATCCTTTCCCCATTGACCACAAGCCGTTATCCGTTTACCGTTCGTCACACCCGTTGAAAAAACGAGTGACACAAACCGCAAGCTTTTTCAAGCTTTTTCAAGCTTTCTCAAGCCATTTCAAGCCCATCATCCGCCGTCCGTTCACCGTTTACCGCCCCTCCCGGTTTATGAAAACGAAGGGACTCACGCACTGTCAACGGTCAACGGATATCGGACATCCGATAAATCTCCAATGCATTCTTCCGCGTCTTTTCCGCGACTTCTTCAAAAGAAATATTTTTCAATTTCGCGATTTCCTCCGCCACATAGCGCACCTTCGACGAATCGTTTCTCCGACCGCGGAAAGGTGGCGGCGTCAGATACGGACTATCCGTTTCTACCAATATTTTTCCCAGCGGCAATTTTTGCGCGATTTCCTTCAATTTTGTACTCTTTGGAAAAACGACGGGCCCGGCGAAGGAAATATAAAATCCCATCTCGATCAGCTCCTCGGCCATCTCGAGACTTCCGCTGTAACAATGCAAAATCCCGCGAAGCTTCGCATCCTTGTGCGCCCGCAAAATGTCCATCATGTCCCCGTGCGCGTCCCGGTCGTGAATGATAATCGGCAAATCCAGCTCTTTCGCGAGCTCAATCTGCCGCGCAAACCATGTCTTCTGCACCCCAATCTCGCTGTACAGATAATAATAATCCAGCCCGATTTCCCCAATCGCGACGACCTTTCCATTCTCTTCGGCTAATTTCCGGATCGCGGCCAAAGCTTCCTCCGTCGCATCTTTCGTCAGCTGCGGATGAATCCCGACTGCCGCGTAAATCTGGGGATATTTTTGCGCCAAAGAGAGAGCCGCCTCGCTCGACGCCACATCCTCCGCCGGGCAGACGACGTAATCGCACACGTCAAAGACGCCCGCCAGCATCGTTTCCCGGTCATTGTCAAACGCTTTGTCGTACAAATGCGCATGCGTATCAAACAGTTTCATTCGATTTTCCTTTTTTTCGCCGCTTTCTTCATCGCCTTTTCCGCTTTGGCTTCCTTCTCCTCCTCCGTTTCGTAGCGAGGAAACAGCGGCTCGCCCTTCGCGATTTTCGTCCCGTCGGCCAGGCCGCCCCACACCGCATCCGAAAGACACGCCGCACGGAAATTTTCCTGCCCGAGCTGCCCCCACATATTTTCCGCCGCAATCGGAATCACGGGCGAAACGAGGAGCGCCGTGATACGAAGCCCTTCACAGAGATGATACAGGACCGCGTCGAGCGCCGGCGCCTTCGTTTCCTCCTTCGCCAGCACCCACGGCGCCGTCACGTCGATGTATTTATTCAGCGAACGAATGTACGTCCACACCGACCGGATTGCGTCGTTGATTTTCCACGTCTTCATCTCGGCGCGGAACGTCGCCACCGCGTCTGCCGCACCGGCCTCTATCGCCGCCGACGCTTCCGCCACCGCCGCGTCCGCCGAAGCATCCCCGCGGAAAATCACGCCGTCGCGATATTTTTCCGCCATCGACAGCGTCCGATACAGCAAATTTCCCAAATCATTCGCCAAATCCGAATTGATTCGCGCAATGAGCCGGTCACGACTGAAATTTCCGTCCTGCCCCAGCTGAATATCATTCAAAAGATAATACCGAATCGCGTCCGAGCCGAATTCCTGCAAGAGCGGAATCGGATCCACGACATTTCCCTTTGATTTCGACATTTTTTCTCCGTCCACAATCAGCCAGCCGTGGCCGTACACCATCTTCGGCAGCTCGATGCCCAGACTCATCAGCATGATTGGCCAAATAATCGTATGAAAGCGCACGATTTCCTTTCCGACCAAATGCACATCCGCCGGCCAAAACTTCGCAAATTTCTCCGGATTGTCGTGAATCCCCGCCGCCGTCAAATAATTCACCAGCGCGTCGAACCACACGTACACCACGTGCTTCGGATCGAATGGTACCGGAATCCCCCACGAGAAACTCGTCCGCGACACGCACAAATCCTCCAGCCCGCTCTTCACGAACTGGATCATCTCGTTCCGACGCGATTCCGGCTGAATGAAACTCGGATTCTCCTCGATATATTTGAGCCAGCGATCCGCATATTTCGACATCTTGAAGAAATACGCCTCCTCGCTGACGCGCGTGAGCGGCCGCCCGCAATCCGGGCACACATGCCCCTCCTCCAATTTATTTTCCGGCCAAAACGATTCGCACGGGACGCAATACCAGCCCTCGTACATCCCCTTCTCGATATCGCCCTTGTCGTACGCCCGCCGGAACAGCTCCTGCACCACGATGCGATGCCGCTCCTCCGTCGTCCGAATGAAGTCATCATTGGAAATATTCAGCTCGCGCCACAATTCCCGAAACATCCCGACAATCCGATCCGTATACTCAATCGGCGTCACCCCGGCCTCTTCCGCCTTCTCCTCGATCTTCTGCCCGTGCTCGTCCGAACCCGTCAAAAAAAACACGTCGTCCCCGTCCAAGCGATGGAAACGCGCCTCACTGTCCGCAATCGTCGTGCAATACGTATGCCCGATATGCAATTTCGCACTCGGATAATAAATCGGCGTCGTGATATAAAATTTCTTCAAGCCCGACATAAAAACCTCCGCTCAGTCACAAGAGAAATGAATTTGTAAAATATTATATCACAGTTTTCGAGATAAAGCGGAAAAACTGATTAAGGAAGCACTGATTCCATCGTTATCCGATTTTGCGACAAGCATAATTATGCAAGATAAGGAAAAAGGCTCCTTAGATAGTGAACCCTATCTAAGGAGCCCTTTAACGCAGTATTTCATCATTGCGCCACAAAATCCGATTCTTCGATTGAATCAGTGATCCCTTAAAGCTATCAACGTGCCGAACGGAAACACGCTCCGCGACACGAAACGCACGCGCTCAGGGGAAAAGGCAAAGCTGAAAACCGTCGCCAAAGACATCGCCAAAGACATCGCGAACGGCACGGAGCTCAGCTTGGTGTGGAATACGGAAGAAAACCCCACGCCGGATCGCATCGAGCAAACGGAGAAAAGCAACCTCGCGTTTCTTTTCAAGCTCTGCAGCGACCACGGCTTGGCGCTCAAAATTCACGACGGACAGATCGTAATTTTCGACGAGACAAATTACACGAAAAGAAGGCCGCCGTGGCGACCTTAGCGAGACCGGGCAGCGGCGAGGCAGGCGACATTCCAAGCATCAAGGGCTACCGTTTCCACGCCGTCACGTGCGACATTTATAAAGCGTACTACGTGAAGTACACGGAGACGAAAAACGGTAATGTCATCGAGGCGACCTTCACAGACGCGACGAAAAAAGAGCTCAAGGCGCTCATTTCAATCCACGCGCCCTGCGAGGGGCGCGAC
>CAVHDO010000008.1:0-26541 GCA_963634795.1 Oscillospiraceae bacterium | reverse complement strand
TGATATAATAGGTAAAATTGGAAAAGTAACGGAATAAAAGAAACGCAAGCAAGCGACGCAAGCCCTATAGGCCGCGCCGCTTTTCTGTTGCACCGACGCAAGGCAAGGCAACGGAACGCAAGCGCGATATATATGGCGATCCATTTTGTCATCAATCAATCAGACGACCGCCGCGCCATCGTTGCACCGACATCAAAGCCGACGCAACACACCAATCAAACGGCGATATATACGGCCAATCATTCAAGCCATATATGCCATATATATATCATTCGTTTATTGCGACCGTTTCACCGTTTCAATCCGGCGGCCATCCGCCGCCACACATACAACAGATACAATAAAGCACACCAATGATAGACGCCATAACACCGGCGCAATGAGTCAATCATCAAACGATACAGCGGCCATCAATCCGCCGCGTCATTGCAATAGTGATACACTAACCAATCACCGACGCAATGAGTAAGCGGCCATCACATAGGCCATCAGACGGCCAATAGATAATACATACGCATTCAGTGAGATAGACAAGATACGCGATAATAGACATAGAGAGAGACAAAAGAGAGAGAATAGAGAGAATAGCACACAAAGACAGTACAAAATACACCTAACAAATCAAACAAAATAGATAATTTTAGATATACCAAACGCACACACGGAATAAAGCGCGCCGTTATGCGGTATTTTACTATATTGAAATTTCTGAAGTATCCTTGATTCTATATCAATCAAACCGATATAGGATAGTTTTCCAATCTTCCGACCGCTTTTATTGCCAATCTTTTGCCACCGTCTTACCAATCCACCCCGAAAATCAAAACTATAGTTAGGATGTTCTGAGTAAAACCCCGTGTTTTTTGGCACTTGAGGGTACAAAATGGGTGATAAATGGTTGACAATAATATAACAAGTTGTTATAAAATGCGTGGCGTTTGATTCATTCATCCGGCGCGGCGTGTGGCGCGTGGATGTGTGGCGTGGCGTCTTGTGGCAGAGAGGGGTGTACCTTTTGTGGATGGCGACCCCCACCCCCAAAATCTGGCGAGCGGCGGCCTGAAAATCCCCTCAGCCAAATTTTTTCTAATTTTCAACCCCTTATCAAAATTCAAGACTTTGAACGAAAGACAGTGTTATCGGGAAGCGGAGACCTAATGCCGCTATCGCGACCACCGTCTTGACATATGGGATTCATTGATACCAAAGCCGCCTCGAGGGTTCTTGTTTACCGTTTTCATTCTACCTGTAAGGCTGGTGACTATCGTCCGGCGTAGCGGAAAAGTACGCCTCCTTTCATTTATCACGCACTGCTTCGGCGGTGCTTTTCAATTGTAGAGAGCCGGTGAGCAAAGTGAGATACAGAGACGCGGTGTCGCCGCATGGTATGAAAGTGATTGCGCGGTTCTGCAAAGACGGACTGAACGACCGAGAGATAGCCGAGCAACTGGATGTCGGTCCGGTAACACTGAGCCGCTGGCGGGCGCGATCGGAGAAACTGCGGACGACGATGGACGTCGCGCGCGGGAAAGCGACCATAGACGCGCAGACGGGATACCTGACCAAGCTGGGCGACAAGCGGCGAGAACTGAAGACAAAGAAACTCTACAAGCCCTCGCTTCGTCAAGAGCAATGGAATCTGACCGCCGTGCGGGATACCATTCACCAATGGGAATTTGAGCGGAAACGCGACAAACTGCCGCTTACGAGAGAGAGCCTGTGCCAAATGCTGGGAATCAGCCTGGGAGACTTCAATAAGATAGTCAATGATAAAGTGACCGTCGAAGCCACCGAGGACGAGATGGAGCATTGCGCCGTGACCGATACCGTACAGCCCGGAATTATCGCGATGATAAAATCCGCCGACCGGGCGATACTGTCGGAGCTGGCCGACCGTTGCCTCACCAAGAACAGCAACGGTGCGATTTTCCTACTGAAAAATCATTACGACTACACCGACAAAAAATCACTGGACATCACCGACACGGACTATTCCGTACGTTGGGAGCAAACAGCGGACGGAGACGGCAGGACATACATCCTGACCGACCCCGCCAAGAAACACAAAGGGTGACACATGGAAATTACAATACCGTACAAGCCGCGAGACGTATTCATCCCCATACACGAGGGATTGGACACACACCGCTACTCCGTCATCGTCGCGCACCGGCGCATGGGAAAATCCGTCGCACTATTGAATCAGATGATAAAGCGCGCACTGGAAAATCCGCGCCAAAATCCCTACCCGCGCTACGCCATCATCCAGCCGCAACTGAAACAAGCCAAGCTGAATATGTGGGATTACATGAAACGCTACACCGACGGTTTCCCCAAGCGTCGCGTCTCAGAGTCTGAACTCTTCGTGGAATTTTTCGGACGCAGGATTTATCTCTTCGGTGCCGACAACCCCGACAGTATGCGCGGCGGCTATCTCGACGGCGCGATACTGGATGAATACGCCGACATGGATCCCGACACGTGGAACACCGTCGTCTACCCCATGCTGACCGATTACAACGGCTGGGTCGTCTTCTCCGGCACGCCCAAAGGCCTTAACCACTTCTACTCGATAGCCCAAAAAGCCAAGAGCGAAGACGGGTGGTATTACGCCTTGAGAAACATTACCAACAGCGGCGTCTTCACCGAAGAGCAAGCCGAAGAAATACGGAGCAACATGCCCCCTTCGGCCTATGCGCAAGAATACCTGTGTGACTTCAACAGTAGCGGAGAAGACACACTGATACCGATAGAGACTGTAGCCAATGCGACGGCGCGGCGCGTGGCGGGATACGAAGACCTGCCGCTTATTATCGGCGTGGATATTGCCCGTTTCGGCGACGACGACACGATTATTTCCCCACGGCGCGGCACCATGGCCTATGAGCAGATACGGTATCACGGACTGGACAATATGCAAGTGGTAGACCGCATTGCAAACTACATGAACAAATACCACGTGGCGATGTGCTTCATCGACGCGGGGCGTGGTGAGGGCGTCATCGACCGGCTTCATCAATTGGGATACGCCAATGTGATTGAAGTGCCGTTTGGTGCGGCGGCTTCCGACGCTTCCAAGTATGAGAACAAACGCGCCGAGATGTGGTGTGAAATGGCCGAGTGGGTGAAAGAGGGCAGTATCCCCGACGACCCCGACCTGCGGATGGACTTAACCGCGCCGACATATAAATATTCAAGAAACGGGCGCATTATGCTGGAATCCAAAGCCAGTATCAAAGACAGGCTGAAACGTTCGCCGGACGGCGGTGACGCTTTGGCCTTAACCTTTGCCATGCCGGTAGCCGGGCGAGCCTACAGAAGGCCACCCGTTTATCTAAAAACAGACTATGATTTTTTCCCGAACAGAAGGAGATGAACAACATGGGTTTCGTAGCAGACGCAGTAAGCAGTGTTTTTGACGCTGTCGGTTCTGTTTTCGGTTTCGGCAGCAGCAGCACGCCGCAGGTAGTTTACGAACAGCCGAAAGTGACGACCAAGCCGACAGAGACGAGCGACGGCACAGCCGAATTGATGGCGCAGCAGAATCAGAGAAAGAAGGAGGCACAAAAGAGAGGGATGAGTTCCAACATCCTTCGCGGCTCTTCCGACAGCCTCGGCGGCAGTACGAGCACCGATAGCAACAAGGGTTACAAATCGCTTCTCGGAGAGTAACGCATGGACACGAAAGAATACGCACGCAAACAATATAGGGCGATGGATAGCGTGTTCTCCCATTGGCAGGGTATCTTCAAAGACGTTCGCGACTTTGTATTTCCCTATACCGGGAAATTCGAGGGAGAAGATAACTTCCAAAGGCGCGATGAGAATCTGCTTCGGACAATGATTTTGAAGTACGTGACGGTGTGCGCGTCGGGTATGGAATGGGGGTTGACGTCACCGGCTCGCAAATGGGCGAAGCTGGAAGCGTCCGACCCCAATCTGAACAAATCCAACGCCACCAAACAGTACTTTGAGACGTGTACCGACATACTCATGAAATTGTTGTCGGCGGGGCATTTCTACCAAGAAATCAATAAGTACTATCTGGAGATGGCCGTATTCGGAACGGCGGCGATGTTTATCGAAGAAGACATGATAAACGGCGTCCGGTTCCACACCTTTACTATCGGCGAGTACAGAATCGGGTGCGATGCCAAAGGGAAACCGAACGCGTTCGCCCGGAAATTCAAACTCAATGGCGACCAGTACAGAGAAATGTTCGGCGAAAAGCCGCAAGGCGACAACGGAGACCCCACCAAGGAAGTGCTTCACGTCATCGCGCCGAATCCCGAATGTGAATACGGCGCCGTTATGGCAAGTAAATTTCCCTATATCGAGATTTATCTATGCAATGACAAAGTGGTGACCGGCGGCTATCATGAGTTCCCCGTATCCATCGGGCGGTGGTTCGTTCGCGGCTCTGACGTGTACGGGACGGGACCGGGGATTTATTCTTTGGGAGACGCGAAACAAATCCAAGTGATGTATCGGGATATGAATATGGCCGCCGAGCTGGCGGTCAAGCCGCCGATACAAGCGCCTTCGGACATTCTTGCCAATGGCGGGGTGAATATCCTGCCGGGGACGGCAAATTACTACAACCCCATCGGCAACAGCAGTGGTGCCATTACGCCGCTTTGGAACGTCAATATGGACTTTTCCGGCGTCACGGGGCTGGCCGCCGCCATCGAGGAATGTATCAAAGAGCACTTTAACTACAATGTGTTCCAGTTACTTTCTGACATGAAGAACGGCACACGCACGGCACGCGAAGTTACCGAGCTGTCGTCCGAAAAGATGTCTACAATGGGGCCTCTCGTTGACCGCATGGAAACGGAGATACTGCCTTCTATCATAGACAGGGTGGTGGCGATATGCTTCCGAAACGGTATCTTCCCACCGCCGCCGATGGAACTACAGGGTGCCGATTTCAAGATTGCTTACAATTCCATTCTGGCGCAGGCGCAGGCACAATACGACGTCACGCCGATTATCGATACGGTACAAATCACCATGCAGATGGCGGGAGAAAGCCAAAAGCCGGAGATTTTAGACAAAATCGACTTCGACAAAGTGACGGATATTATCGCCGACCGGAACGGTATTCCCGCCGGTATCATCAAAGACGACAAAGAAGTACAGCAGATACGCTATGCACGGGCGCAACAGCAACAGCAAATGCAAGCGGCGCAGGCAGCGGCGCAAAATGCCGAGATTGCCAAGACGATGTCGCAAGCCAAGCTGACGGAAGACAGCGCATTGACGCAGGTATTGGGAGGTCTGGCAGGCAATGGATGACGTGAAATTTATCCGCGCCGAGCTGGATAAACAGTATCAGAAGGACTTAAACGCCGTTTTAAAGACAGAAGCAGGGCGGCGCGTGTTCTCTTATCTTCTGATGGATTGCGGACTGTATGAAAGCTTACCGCAGGGGAACAGCAAAGATATTTTTATGCAAGGCAGGCGTGCCGTAGCGGTGGCGCTACTGTATGCCGCACAGTCAATCGGCTTTCCGAAGCGGACAAGCGGATTGGAACTCACGCAAATGGCAGAACGTGAATACACGGCTCTGAAATTTGAAATACACGATCAGTTACAAGAAAGGAGAAAGCGGGCGCAGAATGACACCGAAACCCGCTGACAGCACAGATGGACACGAGCACGGAAACTACTACAACGGCAGTGGAAGCAACGGCACCGGAAGCAACGGGCACAACGACCGAAGCGACGGTACAGCAGACACCGCAAGCGGCACCGACCGAAACACCGGCCGGCGTCGCAACACCCGAAGTACTCGATTTTTCCAAGGTAAACATTCCTGAGGGCGTCGTCGTTGATGACGCATTCAAAGCGATTGCCAAAGAAATCGGGCTGACGAATGGCAGTACAGAGAAACTTCTCGGGTATGCCAAGACGGAGATTTACGACAAACTGCAAGCAGTACAAGCGGAAAGCAAAACGAAGCTCATCAATGAATGGGAAACACAAACCAGAAACGACTTTCCGGGCGAAAAGCTTGAGATTGCCAAGAGAGCCTACCAACAGCTCGCCGATGAAAACTTCCGGAATTTCATGGACGAGACAGGGCTCGGAAGTAATCCCTCCGTCGTCAGTATGTTCTACAGATTGGGTGCACTTATGCAAGAGGGGCGGCTCGTCATGGGCGAAGGCCACGACACCCCCGCCAATACCGCAAACAGTATGTTTGCTAAATCTATTTCTATGATGGGAAAGTGAGGTAACACACGATGGAAATCAAAAATACTTACTCTTTGAAAGACATTGTCGCGATGAAAAATCCCGACGGGACGCTCGCCAATGTCGCAGAAATTCTTATGCAGAGCAATTCCATGATTGAGGATATGCCGATTATGGAAGGGAATGTAGAGACGGGCGAACAGCTCACGCTCCGCCGTTCCCTCGGCACGCCGAAATGGAAGCGCTACAACGAACACGTACAGGCGTCCGTCGCCCGTACCACGCAGGTGGACGAAGTGACGGGGCATTTGGAAGACTGGTCTCAGATTGATTGCGACCTGGCTGATAAAGCGGGTGCCAATCTGGGTGACTTCCTGCTCCGTGAAAGCAAGCCGAAAATGCAGGCGATGTCTCAGGAAATGGCAAAGACGCTTGTGTACGGCTCCCTCGGTTCTGACCCGAAGACGTTTAACGGCTTCATGACCCGTATGGACGTTCTCAATGAAGACTACATGAACGGTGCGCCGATTGTTATCGACGCAGGCGGCACGAATGCGGGCGGCCTTGCTTCCGTGCTTCTTATCGGGTGGTCTCCCGAAACGGTCTACGGCTTGTATCCGAAGGGTGCACAGGGCGGCTTGAAGTTTGAAGACAAGGGCAAAATCACAGATAAATCCGATGATGGCTTCTTGGATGTGTACCGCTCCAAATTCTCGTGGGATATGGGGCTGGCCGTACGTGATTATCGCTACGCTATCCGTATCGCCAATATCGACGTGGAAGCGCTTCAGGGTATCAATCCCACGACGGCGGCGTCCAATCCGCTGTATATGACGTTCATTAAGGCGCTCGGGATGATTCCCAATCCGCAGTCTGTCAATCTCAATCTGTACGCTCCGCGCGCGGTCTGGATTGCACTGTCTCAGATTGCCGCCGCAACGGGCAACCGTAACGTCGTCAAAGACATCAATCAGGCAGGGCTTGTCTCTGACATCATGGGCATTCCGCTCAAGGTGCAGGACGCTATGCTTATCACTGAAGCTAAGGTTACGAAATAAGGAGGCTTACCATGCAGGACGCAGCACTTGTACTTTCTGACAAACAGGCTATTACTTCCTCTGCGGCATCGCAGAATTTCATCAATGAAGATGCGGCATTTAATACGGCGGAGCCGATGATTGCGGAGGTTCGTATCAATACGACCTTTGCCGGAAGCGGCACGCTGACTGTGGCGATTGAAGCTTCTCCGACGGAAGCTTTCTCTACGAAAGAAGTTATCGCGGTATCCCGCGCCGTTCCGGCGGCACAGCTTCTTGCCGGGAACGCTATCCGTCTTCCGATCGCGTTTAATTCCAATCCGACGTATCGCTACATTCGCGCCTACTATACGACGTCTTCCTCTTTCTCCGCCGGCAAGGTAACGACCGTTATCCAGCCGCGCACGCAGACGAACGGCGTTGTCGGTGCTAAGGGGTGAGCGATATGAAGCAGTACATTTGTGTGGCTGAATGTTACGCAGAACAGCTTTACCACGTCGGCGACGTCGTGGATGAGCGCGTACTTGAGACGGCACCGGCTAAATGCTTCTCCGAATTGCAGGCGACGGAAGCCGAAGCGGTTCGGGATGAAATCGCCGAAAAGACGGGTATCTCCCCGTCTGACGTAAAGCCGGAAATGTATTCCAACGCTGACATTGTGGAAGCGAAAAAGAAACGGCCAATCGCCGGGAACAAAGAAAAGAAGGAGTAAATAGGTATGGCTTCGCAACTTGATATTTGCAATATGGCGCTTTCCAATATCGGGGCTAACTTGATGACAAGTTTATCCGACGGAAACGCCACCGCACGCCTGGTATTGCTTAACTGGGATAGGTGCTTAACGGCGGTACTGCGTGAGTACCCGTGGGGATTTGCAACGAAGGTTGCGAAGCTTTCTTTGTTGAATCCCAAAGGAACGCTGAACGGCTACGAGACAGAGGGGTATGCTTACAGTTACGCATACCCCGATGACTGTCTCAAAATGTGGGAAGTGAAAGACGACCACCGCAAGGCAGATTATGAAATCCGCTATGACGGCGTGCGTAAAACCATAGTAACAAACGCAGAGGACGCGGCGGCAAAGTACACCGTACTTGTCAATGATACGTCTCTCTATGACGCGTCGTTTGTGGACGCGCTTATCTTCAAGCTGGCGTATGAACTCAATAATGCCAAGACGGGGAACGCGCAACAGACGGCGGAAATGAAACAAAGATATATCGAGGCACTGGCTAAGGCTTGCCACGATGAAGCGACCGAGAGCAGGGAACACAATCTGTATCCACGGCATTATATCGACAGCAGGAGATAACAGTATGGCGCAAGCACAATCGCAGAAATACTTTCATCGCCAAGCGTCATTTGCCGGAGGGCTGTATTCCGCCAATCTTTGGGCGCGTGACGATTTGAAACGATACGCAATCGGGGCGAAAGACATGACGAACTTTTACCCCTACCCCTACGGGGGATTTACGCGCAGACCCGGAACGCGTTTTGTCTGGGAATGCAAAAATAAATCTGCAAACAAATTAGTCGCATTCAAGCGCGACGCATGGACGCAGTACGTGCTTGAGTTCGGCGATAACTATATACGCGTGTACCGCAACGGAGCCATTGTTCTGAAAAACGACGGCACGCCTTATGAAGTCTACACGTTTTACACTGCGGATGAAATCAGACAAATAAAGACGGTACAGTCTGCCGACAGAATGTATATCTGTTGCCCAACACAGCCCGTTATGGTGCTGTCCTGCTATTCGGATACCAACTGGACGCTAACGAAATACAATCCTCAGAGAGGCCCGTTTCTTGACCAAAATACAACATGGACTACAATCACGCCGTCCGGCACGTACGGGAATGTAACACTGACGGCGTCAAGCGGTATATTTACACCAAACTGCACAGGCCAACAGGTCAAGCTGTCTTATAACATTGCGGCACAAAGTCATTTCTGGGGCGAATCAGGGAAAACGGGCGCGACGACATCGCAGGCGTTTTTGTGTGGTGACGGGTGGAGCTTTCAAGTTTCCGACCCGTGGTCATGCACCATTACCATCCAACAATCGGATGATAATGGTGGCACGTGGATGGACATCAAGAAATGGACGCTCGACGAAACATATTCGGCAGGGTTCTCTTCTTCCGGCACGGTAGACCACCAATGTTTGGTAAGAATTGTTTATACAGCAGGAACGGAAGGTAGTGGCAGTGCGGTATTCACCGTATTGCCTTTTATTTCAGATAACTATCTGACGATTACAAATTACATATCGGCAACGCAAGTAAAGGCCGACATCTACACGAATAAGAACGAATATATGTTTTCCCTCCCCGGTGCATGGAGCACGACCTATTGGAGCCTGGGGGCGTGGTCATATGATAACGGCTTTCCGGCTTCGGCGGCATTCTATCAAGACCGTTTATTTTTCTCCGGCACGGCGGCCAATCCGCTGTCGGTATGGGCAAGCCAATCAGGGAATTATGACGACTTCGGCGTACATCAGACACCGCAAGACGACGATGGATTATCTTTTGCTTTGGTATCCGGCCAAGTCAGTCGGTGCTGGTCGTTTCTGTCGTTGACGTGCTTATTAGGCTTTACACCTGTTTCTGAATGGAAAATTACAGCCGGAGCAAGCGGAACGGCTATCACGCCGTCCAATATTTACGCCGTACAGCAGACGAGCGAAGGAAGCTGGAACGGCATTGACCCGCTTATCATCAATAACCGCGCGATATTCGTCACCGCAGACCAACAGCACGTGAGAGACATAGCGTATGACTACTCAACCGACAGCTTCCGTGGTAACGATTTAACACTGTATAACCGCGATTTATTCGAGAACAAGGCGATTATTTCGTGGGATTATCAGCGGTCGCCCGACAGTATCGTCTGGATATGTCAGGATGACGGCACGTTACTGTCTTTCACATATGTGCAAGACCAAGAAGTCATGAGCTGGGCAAGGCATACGACGGATGGCAAATTTAAATCCGTAGCCGTCGCAATGAATACAAGCGGCAGTAGCACCTATGAGGTGTATTTCATCGTCGAGAGAACAGTAAACGGGCAAGCCGTTCGATATATCGAGAGCATGAAGGTCACCGAGCCGGATGTCAATCTCCCACTGTATCTTGACAGCTATCTGACATATTCAGGGAAGGCGGTCGATACACTTTCAGGGCTATCTCATTTGAAAGGGAAATCCGTCGGTGTCATTGCGGACGGTTCGTATCTGGAAACAATGACCGTCAGCAGTGACGGCAAAATACAACTGGAAGAGGAAGCAAGCAACATCGTTATCGGCTTGCCGTATACGTCCACCTTTGAGACGCTGGATATAGCCATACCAAGACAAGACGGCACGAGCTACAGTAGATTGAAAAAACTCGATGAAGTGATTATCCAATTCAAAGAATCGAAGAGCGGGCGCGTGGGAATCAATACGACGAGTACAAGTGATATGGAACAAATCGTTATGCCCATTCCCGTGGGTATCGGCGTACCGTCTGCGTTATACACGGGCTTTTATCGTGCCGAGCCAATGGGTGGTTATGACAACGAAGCGCATATCGGAATCGTGCAAGACGAGCCGTTCCCGATGACGGTACTTGCAATAGTGGCAGGGGTGACGATGGGATGATACGAGCATTCAAAGAATCGGATTGCTTCATGACGTTATCTGACATGGGGAAGCGCGAGCTTATCGTCGCTTTGCCGCGAAAGGTGTCTACGGGAAGAATTATCCGCGAGCTTTGGAAACGGGCGGATGTGGCCTTTACGTGCAGCGGCCTACAGGACAAGGCGCTTTGTTCATGGGGCTTTATGAAAAACGGCCATATATGGGTCGTGTTTTCCGATAGCGCGGTGCGGGAAGGCTTGCCCGTATCTTTTTATAAAGCATTTTCCGAGACCATTCAGACGGCGGTATGTCGGTATGGGCGTGTGTCGGTACTGTCGCTTGTGGAAACAGAAGAAGAAATCCGCTTCCACGAGAAGCTAATCAGAATTGTGAAGGCAACGCCGTGCCACGAATTAACGCTAAACGGCCATAGGTTTGTGATGTATGAAAAGAGGTGGAACGTGTGATATATAACTGGGATTTATCGAGCCAATCCAAGAGATGGAATTTCGGCTTTGGCGACTACGGAACAAATTGGAATGACGCCAATAACTCGTGGAACGCAGTCAGCGCAAATTGGGATATGTTAAATAACCCGTGGAACGCCGTCAACTCCACGACGCAAGGCTTAACCAATACCGCCAGTACGCACGCGCAGGCCTTCAGAAATATCGGCTATGCGACCGCGCTATTGGGTGGAATTGGGCAATACAAAGCCGCTTCGCAATACGAAAATATGGCATCGCAGTATGACGGCATGGCGAAAAACTCTCAGGTAAACGCCGCGCTTACACGCCAGCAGTCATTACAGACCGGGCAAGCGGGTGCAAAGGCGGCGAATGATACACGCGAGAAGGGCGCACGTATGATAGGCGCGGCCAATGCGGCATATGGTGCAAGCGGTATTCAGAGTAATACAGGCTCCGCGCTGGATGTGAAATCGGGCATGGCGTACCGCACTGAACGTGACGCACAAACAGAGCTTCGGAATACCAATATCAAGATGTGGGCATTGGGAAACGAAGCCGCGCAGTATGACGCGCAGGCAAAAACGTATCAGAGTATGGCATCGCAACAGAGGGAGCTGGCATCGCAACAGCGGCGCAGTTCCCTTTTGAATACAGCATTGCAAGTAGCAAAGATTTATTACGGCATGGGGTGAGGTGAGACACAATGCCGAGAATACCAAACTATACGGACGATTCAGGCGTACAGCTTAATTTGCCGCTGATTGACGGGGTATCGTCAAGAGTGAGCAACGAGACAGCGCGGCTTGGATTGCAGGCGGCGCAGACGGGCTTACAAATCAGTCAGAGACGCGCCGATGATTGGCTTCGGGTTTCCGAGCTGGCAAACGCTATCGCCATTCGCAGACAGGCGCAACGGAACAGCGCGGAGGTATCGAACGCCATAGCGCAGGCGACCATGCAGATGGACGAGATACGCAACGCACAGCTTGACCGCAAGGGGCTTGACGCGGAAGGAAGACCCGCCACAGAAGATATGGGCGAGGTATTGTCGGCGGTGGACGCTTACTCTCAGAACGTTTCTTCCGTGCAGGAGAAGATACGAAACAATCTTTTGAATGACGTACAGAAACAGAAATTTGACGAATGGTATCGGAGCCGCTACACGTCGGATATGGACACGGTAGCGCGGCACCAACAGCAACAGCTTGATTTGGCGACGGAAAACGGAACCGTGGCACTTTTGAACAGTGCGCATGATTCCGCTTTTAGTTCCATGTTGCGCGGCGATTATGACACGGCGGAGAATATTTTCTCATCCAATCTTCCCGTTTACGGAACGACAAAGGCCATGCAGGGACAGCCGGAAGAATACATCAAACAGCAGTACAACAACACTGTATTTGCGACCATAAAAGACGCGACCGACAGCTTGACCAAAGACGGCAAGAGCGCAGACGCGCAGGCACTTGTACAGCGTTTCGGCGGCCACCTGACGGCAAAGCAAAAAGACGAATTGCGCGGTATCGTTGCGCCCGCCGTTGCCAAGACGCAAGCGAAAGATTTTGTAAAAAGCGTTATCTCGTACAATCCCGACGGCACCATCAATCTGGCGGCGGCGCGGAACGCAATCAAAGCGCAAGCGGCGGCACGCGGAAGCGTCGAGGGATTTGATTTTTCCGGCATGACGGAGCGGCAACAGGAAGTATTTAATGCCGCGCTGGCCGAAGCACGAAGACGCGGGTATGCCAATCCTACGCTGGCACTTGCCAACCTGATTATCGAGACGGGCTGGGATGTCGATTCGGCGGCGGCCAATGCAAATAATTTCGGCGGTATCAGTACGGACACGCCGACGAAGCTAAAGAGACCGGAGAACGAAGGCGGCTATTATGTCGATTACACGGAAGCAGGCGTGCAGGGCGGTATATCGGCACTGTTTGATTTGTTTGACAGATACGGACTGAAAGACGCGAAAACGATTGATGAGTGGGATGAAAAGCTCATGAACAATCCGGACGCGCCGGGGAAATATTACGCGGAGTACAATCCCGATACAGGCGAGTATGCAAGACCGGGACGGAGAAACACACATCGCGGCGTGGTGGATATTCTCACGAGCAATTATGGTGTCAAGGGGCAAGGGAGACCGGATGAAAAGTTTGAGAAGGAAGCTTTGGCGGCACTTGACGAACTGTATCGAGACAATCAAATCCAACTGCAACAGAGGGCGAAAGAACGCAATGAGACGCTTCTGAGAGACATTGCCAGCGGCGGTATTGTCACGATGTCGGACGCTTACAAATGGGTGGAGAAAAACTGCACCTCAGAAATGGAAAAAGTTTCTTCCATCCATACCTTCAAAGACGCGAAGGGTTTGCTTGACGCGGCGGATAAAGAGCGGGAACAACTCGCATTGACGAAAGCGTTTGAAGATATAGCGGCTGGGAAAATCACGAGCGCGGACGAGCTGAACAATTATCCCATATCGCAGAAGGGAAAGGACGCAATCAAAAAAGCGTATTTCAATCAAGCGATGTCATGGGCGAAGCTTCCGGGCGTGGATGGTTTATTGTCGGACGCGTCAAAGCAAATGGCACCGAGCGATTTCCAAGGGCAAGCCAAATTTGTTTTGATGGAAGCGGTATCAAACGACATTCAGGAAAGACAGCGCAACAATCCGACGTACGTCCCCGGTCAATGGGAAGTGATGTCTATCATCAAGAAGCAAGCAAGCAATATCATGGTGAAGCAAAAAGAAGGAGACTATCTCTTCTGGCAATCGGAGTATAAAACGAAGTATCCGAGGGCGGCGCTGGTGGCATTGGGCGACGGCGCCGAGCCGATTGACGACGTACGGGTAAGAGACAAGAACGGTATCGTGTGGGTATACGATGCCAAAGCACAGAATTTCATGATAGAGGAGTGAGCAGAGAATGCCGATTTATGCATACCGAGGAAGCAACGGGCCGCGATATATCGACGACACGGGGCGGGAATACAGCGCGGACGAGCTGAAAGCGCGCGGCCACGCGGCAGACGATTCTCCTTCTTTTGCAAAATCCGCGGTAGACAGCATTTCCAATTTCGCCGCCGAGCTTCCCGACAAGATAGAGCTGGCCTTGAAGCATAACGCGTATGAACAGCTGGAAGCGAATTATCACTATTACAAAGACAGTGACGCGGACAGAAACGCGGATTTGCAAAGCGCGGCGCGGTTTTTGGGTATCGCCGTCGATACGATGGAAAACGCGGATACCGATATACAGAATGACGCGATCCGTCGCTCCAAAGAAAAAGTGCTGACGAGCGCGGATATGGAAAACTTTCCTATCTTGTCGGATATGCTGAGAGACCCGACGCTGATGTCTCAATCGTTCGACGATATCACCGCGCTGGCGGATATTGAGAAGAACGGCGGGATTTTTTCGGACGCGTATAATCTGGCCGAAGCGACACAAGAACTCAATGACATTGACTATAAGGCGATGAAAGGCGAACGGAAGCTTGACGAGCTGGATTATGACACCATGCTCCGGCGCAAACAGCTTTTGGCGCGTATCGCTTTATTGGAAGACCGCAACAAAAAAGACCCGTTCTTTATGTTTTCTTTGGGAAATATGCTGGTGGACACGGGCTTTGACGCGGTGAAGAGCGTGACGAACTTTGCGGATTCCGGCGATGAACTCGCGGCGACGGTCGGCTCCTTGGCGATTGCCGGTTCGACCATTGCTCCCGGTGCCGGTACAGCGGCGGGTGCCGCGGCAGGTGCTCTTTCTTATCTCGTGTGGAGTTCGGCGGCGCGTGCCGGTATGGGCGCGGCGGCAACACAATATAGGAATCTTTCGACAAATCACAATGTGAAAGACGCAAAGACCGGCGCACTGACGACGGGCATTTTGATAGGAGCCTTGAACGTCCCTTTTAAGTCTAAAGTCTTGGGGAACTATATCAGACAGACGGCTGAAAAGACGGGTTTGTTTAAGCGTATAGGAATTGATGTCGCCGAAAATTTCGGACTGGGCGCGGCGATGGGTGCGGCGCAGGTCGTCGGCGAGAAGGTCGCGGACGGCGAAGCGTCATTTAATATGAACGACGCACGGACGATAGCGCAGGGTGGGATGTCTCTGGCCGCGCTGGGCGGCTTGATGTCTCTTCCCGGTTACGGCTGGGCAGGCGTCCACGCATTGGGCGAGAAAGTCGGCAATTCCAAGCTGGCAAAAAGAAATCCGCAGGCGGCGGAGCGTCTGATTGACACCATAGCGAAACGCGAGGATGGCACGCCGTTTACCGTTTCCGTCAATGCGGAGCGTTTCTATACGTATCTGACGAAGTTAGACCCTCAGGAAGCGCAGAAACTGTACAAAGTTTTCAATCTGACACCGGAGAAACTGAAGTATCTGGTGGAAACGGACGGCGATGTATCGGCTACGCTGGGGCAAGTACTCACGCAGATAGACCACACGCACACAGACGCACTGGCCGAGGATATAAAAACAAATGGACAGATGTCATTCCGTGAATTGGTAGAGCAGATAGAGAACAGTGAAGCCTACGCCAATCTGAAAGCGGATGATTTGCTTCGGAAAGACGAAGGCGACACGGCGGCCGATTTGGCGGAGACGAAACGCGAGATAGAAGCGGAAATCGACGCGGATGTGGAAGCCGAGGTAAATGCAGACCGGCTGTATCTGGCGACAAATTTGCTGGAAGGCAAGCCGGATATGGAGCACCAACCGAACGGATTGCAATTTGATTTACAGCGGTTCGGATTCAAAGAAGCGAAGGCGACGGCGCAGGATTACGTAGACGGCAAGCTGACACCGGAAGCCGTCGACGCGATGGACGCTATCGCCAAAGAATACGGTTTCCAATCGGCGGCAGAATTGGCGAACGCCGTTTTGAACAATCCGACGAAGGAGCAGGCGAAGGCGACGCGAAAACAGAAGCGGCTCAATGAAGAGCTGACGAAAATCGGCTTGACCGACCGACAGATGACGCTGGATTTTACGGACGAACGCCGCAAGGTGAACGATGAGAACACGCAGACAGCAGCGACGGAAGCGGCACGGCTTGACAATGAAATCGCGAACGCGGAAAGAAACGCGCACCTTGACGAGCTGGAAGCCGCCGACGCCGCCGAAACGCCGGAGGTGCTTGACGAAGCGGACAGAATCGCTGCGCAGTACGAGGCTATCGCCAAAGAGAGCGAAGGGAAAATCTCACAGGAAGCGTACGAGAAAGTGTACGTTCCCGTCCTGAAAGCGCTGGAAGAAGCCGGCCCCAAAGTAGCGGGCGCGGCCAAAGAGAGCGCTATGCTGATTGCAAAGCAGGCGGAAATGTTGCATAAGCGCTTCGGTGTGGCATATGAAGATGCGCCGCGTGTCATTGCAAACAGTCACAAAAAAGACGTGAACGCGCTCAAGCAGGGGGAGAATGCCGGAGACGCAGAGGCGCGGCTTGCCGAGGATGAAAAGCAATGGGCGGATGGTATAGATCATCTTTCAGGGCAAAAAGGCCAATCTATTCGCGTCATGCAAACACCGCTTTCAATGCAACTCGTTGGGGTTAAAAATCTTCCGATTTACATGAAAGTATCAAAACTAAAAACAGTTTTGAATGATCATGTAGAAATGACGCCTGATGTTTTGAAAAAAATTCCGCGTGCCTTAACTGACCCGGTTATGATTCTTCAGTCGGATACTAAAGAGGGGCGGATTGTAGTATTGCTTGATTTGAAGGGAACGGATCAAGTACAAGTCGTTGTGCCTTTTGAATTGGATATTACGAAGAATGCAATCAATATGAATTTGATTACATCCGCATATACAAGAGCTATAGAGGAAAACGGCAAGCGCGTGCTGGATCGAGAATGGATTCAGAGACAGGTTAATGTAGGCAAATTGCTGTACGTCAATCGTCTTAAGGCGCCGGAAGTTTTGGGAATGAACAAAGAAAAAGCCATGCGCTTTCTCTCTCCCGCCGGGGTGCAATTCCCCATGGGCGGAAAGCAGCGTGGCCTTCTGTCCATTAAGATACCAGATGAAGGCGATCTTGTCAAGTCGCGCCAAGAAAATCCCGGCTATTACCAGAAAGGTAAGCAAGCGATTGCCGGGCAGTTTGAGAAGGTACATAACCTTATCCGCATTTTCTCAAAAGGCAACGCGTCCACGGCTATTCATGAATCGGGGCATTGGTATCTGTCCACGCTGGATAATCTGCTTCATGCGGAAGCGGAAAAGCGCGGTATCACAGGCACGACCGCCGAGCTTTTGACGGCACTGGAAAAAGACGACACGATGCCGAAGGGGCTTGTCGCCGAGCTCAAACAGATACACGAATGGGGAAAGTATTCACCGGAAGCACTCAAAGAGTACGAGGGGACGGCGCTTGAAAAAGAATTCGCCGGGTATGCCAAAGACATCGAGAACGGTGTAGAGGGCGCGGAAGAACGCTTTATCCAAGAGCGATTTGCACGCGGCTTTGAACGCTACCTTGCAACCGGGGAAGCACCGACGAAGGCGCTCAAGAGTGCATTTCAACGGTTCCGGGATTGGCTGATTGAGATTTATCAATCTGTTCAAAATCTGGGGCAGAAAGACCCGCCGAAAGAAATCAAAGAAATCTTTGACAGGATGGTATCGGAAGGCGGCAAGCAGACAAAAATTGAAAAGCTTCGCGGGCGTATCCAAGAACTTAAGGCGAAACAGAAAGAAATCAAAGCCGACCTAAAGGAGCAGAACAAAGAGAAAGTCGAGGCACTGAATGCCGAGTACAAAGGAATTATTTCCGAGCTTCGGAAGGAAATCAAAGACAGTGACGAGAAGCGAGCGGCACGGCGCGGCGACATCAAGAAGTCGGAAGCGAAAAAGGCCGCGCAGGAAAATCTGTCTGTCATGCCCATTCAGGAAGCGACGGATTGGCGCGGTTTCCTGAAGAGGGCAGACGATTTGCGCCGGAAGGCCGACGTGCTGTATGCACGGGCGATGAATAAGACGCCGGACGCATTCGCCGCCGACAATGTGAAAGCCGACAAGCAAAGTCTCCTGGCGCAAGCGGCACGCATGAAGAATAAAGAGCTGAGACTGCGGGCGATGGCGCGGGAATCGCTACGCGTGCGGGAAGCCGTTTCCAAGCTGGAACGGGAATTTAAGCGCGACGTGAAGGCGATTAAAAACGACCCGACTCGTGCGAACCGTGGCGGCTATACGGCGACGAAGACCGACGAGAGCTACAACGCGGTGGGCAGTTTGCTGGAGAAATTCGGCATATTGCAAGAAGGCGCGTGGACGAAACAGCCGAGCATTGACGCTGATTTTGCCGCATATGTGAAGCGGATGAATGACAATCTGGGAATCATGCGTATTCCTGATTGGATACTAAAGACGATGGAGCAGGACGGCACCATTGATTGGCAACGGATGAATCTTTCAATGGCGGTGGATGTTTCCAATGCCTTAAAGAATATCAAGCAGGCGGCGAATCTGGAGAACAAAATGCTGTCGGGCGAGCGCCGCGAGACGGTATCGGCGACGCGTGACGCGCTGATGGCGGAGCTGGGAAGTGTGGAAAAGAAGGATTGGCGCAACGAAAAGAAAAATATTCTCAAAAATCTGTGGCGCGATCAATTCACGTTTGACACGATTATCTCGAATCTCTTCGGTGACAACAGCAAAATGCACGATATTTTCATCAAAAGAAAATGGGCACTGGACAATAAGGAACGGGCGTGGGTGCAGAAGTACGACAGTATGTATCGCGCCATTTGGGATAAATACACAACGAGTGAACAGAAGAAAATCAACAGTCACAAGATTTTCATCGAGGAGCTGGGCATTGACCTGACGAAGCGACAACTGATGACGATTGCCTTGAATATGGGCAATGAGGGAAATATCGCGAAACTGTTTCCGCAGGATAAAACGAAAATCCCGATTGACGTACAGACGGTCGCGCCGGAGCGGTGGAACGTGGCGAACGTGACACGGGCGCTGGAGAACAATCTGGACGCCAAAGATTGGGAGACGGTACAGGGTATCTGGAATTTGCTCGACGCGATGACGCCGGATTTGGTCGCACACGAAAAAGCGCGGACGGGTTTCACGCCGGAGATGGTATACGGCACGCCGTTTACCGTGCGGCTCAAAGACGGCACAGAGCTCAAGATGTCGGGCGGCTATTATCCGCTGTCTCCGGATATACGTTCGGGCACCATGCTGGCGCAGACCGCCGAAGCGGACACGCTCGCGGATATGCTAAACAGGCCAAAGGGACTATCCTCTACGAACCACGGCTTTATGAAACAGAGAACGTCGGCGGAATACGAGGTGTCGCTTGACCCGTCGCTGTTGGCGCGGCATATCCGAAACGTCGGGCATGATTTGTTCTTCCGTGATTATGTTTCCGATTTGTCACGTATCGTGAACAGTCAGGATTTTGAAGTGGCTGTAAAGGACGCGTTCGGTATGCACGGACGGAAGACAATGGGCGCGTATCTCAATCAGATTATAGGCGATGCGTATTTCGACGCCAGCTATGACGCGGCCTATCAAGCGGCTTCGTATTTGCGGCGGTGCATGGCGACAAACGCTATCGCCTTGAATTTCCGCGTTATCGTGCAGAACTTGGCAAACTTGCCGCTGTACGTGGGCGCGGTGGACGGCTTCGGTGTGGGAAATATGATTCACGCCATCGGCACATACGGGCTTCCGTACTGGACGCGGACGCTCTTTGATTGGCGCGGTCATGAGAAATACCTACAGGAAAACTTGTCGCCGTTTATGCTGGAATTATTCAGACAGCCGGATACCACGTTCCGCAATCTGGACACGATGACACAGCGCAGCGATAAAGCGCTCACGGGCGTGCTGGGGGATGTTTCCTCTGCCGTTGCTGATTTCTCCGCTCATCTGATGTGGATGACGGACTCCTTCGCTTCCGTCCCGATGTGGCTGGAGATGTATCACAAGACGCTGGCGGAAACGGGCGACAAAGCGGCGGCGATGGAAAAGGCGGATATGCTTGTGCGCCGGGTGAACGGCTCGGCAAACAAAGCCGACCAATCCCTATTTATTCGGGATGATAAACACTTCTACTCATTCATGAATATGTTTATGGGATTCTTCAATACGGAGTTTAACCGATGGGCGCGGGAAGTATCGCGCTTCACGGATAAACCGATACAGGCCACGCCGCGTATGCTGGCCTTCGCCGCGTCGCGTCTCATTCTGTTTAATCTGGCGTCGGAGCTATTGATGGGCGAGGGCCCGGAAGAAGACGAGAGCTGGGGCAGATGGGCATTGCGCAAAGGGATAACTTATCCGCTTACGTTGTCGTGGATGACGAAAGACATTGGGCAAGGCGCCATTAACAGTTATTTCGACGCGCCGACAATGCCGTATCGCGGCAGTGCCGTCTTGCAACCGTTTAATGCGGCCGCGCAAGCATGGCAAGCTGTCGGCGATTTTTCCAAAGACCCGACGACAGAGCACGCGGAACGAACGGCGCAGAGCGTGACGGGTGCGGCGATGTATTTCGCCCAGCTTCCCAAATGGATGTGGTCGCTTTTCTGGAATGCTTATGATTGGGAAATGAACGACATGAGCTTCCGGGCAAGCGATTTGTTTGTACGCAGACCGCGTAACGAGAGAAGGGAGTGATTATTCTGATTAGTACCGAACAGATGAGGGTCAAGCTTCAAGGGAACGGGGAGACTAAAAATTTTAGTTTCCCTTTTCTATTGAATAAAAAGACCGATTTGCTCGTCCGAACGTGGGACGGGGAAACACTGCGGACGGTGACGGATTGGACGGTGGAGCCGGTGAACGGTATCTGGCCGACGACCGGAGGAACGGTGGTGTATCCGCTGTCCGCGTCGCCGGTGGCCTCCAACATCACGGTCATCATTGAGCGCGACATCGACATCATCCAAAGCGACAGTTACCAACGCAACGATTCACTGTCCATGACGTCATTGGAGCGCACGTTTGACAGCAATGTACAGCGCATTCAGGAAGTGCAAGACAAAGCGCTTCGGGCGGTGGTGCTACCCGTGCAATCCGACTACGAAGACATCGACCCGCGCCTGCCGATTCCCAAGCCGAACATGGGCTTTTATTGGGATGAGACCGGCACGAAGCTTGTCGAGGGGATGAACCCGAAGGAAGCGACGGAACGGGCGGAGGCGGCAGCGGCGGCGGCAAAGCAGAGCGAAGAGAACGCGGCGGCGAGTGCGGAGCGGACGGAGGAGCTGGCGGAGAAAGTCTTTGAAGGGATAGACGAAGCCAAGCAAGCGGCCAAGGACGCGAAAGCGAGTGCGGAAGACGCGGCGGAAAGTGCGGAGCTTGCCAGACAGCGCGCCGACAGTATCAAGGGCGACACGGAAAAAGCGGCGGCGAGTGCCAAGGCGGCGCAGGACGCGGCGGACGTGGCGACACAGCAAGCGGAGAACGCTGAAGACAGTGCCAAGCGTGCGGAAGCGGATGCTAACCGTGCCGAAGAAAGTGCACAATCCGCGCAGAAGGCAGGAGAGAAAGCGAGCCAATCCGCTGTGAGTGCGGTGACGTCGGAAATCAACGCCAAAAGCGCGGCAGATAGTGCAAGCCAATCCGCTGTGAGTGCGGTGACGTCGGAAATCAACGCCAAAAGCGCGGCAGATAGTGCAAGCCAATCCGCTGTGAGTGCGGTGACGTCGGAAATCAACGCCAAAAGCGCGGCAGATAGTGCAAGCCAATCCGCTGTGAGTGCGGTGACGTCGGAAATCAACGCCAAAAGCGCGGCAGATAGTGCAAGCCAATCCGCTGTGAGTGCGGTGACGTCGGAAATCAACGCCAAAAGCGCGGCAGATAGTGCAAGCCAATCCGCTGTGAGTGCGGAGAACAGCGCAGGAAAAGCCGAGAGCGCGGCGGCAAAAGCAGAAGACGCGGCGGCCGAAGCGCAAAGTGCATTTGACTTCAAGGGAAGTGTTTCCACGTATTCAGATTTACCGACGACAGATATTAAAAAGGGCGACTGGTGGATTATCGAAGACACCGGAGACAGTTATGTCTGGAACGGCACGAAGTGGGTGAGTGCGAGCGGCACGCTTGCCGTCGCGTCTGATGAAGAGATCAAAAATCTTTTTGACGGAAAAACGCCGACACCCGAACCGGAGCCGGAAGTTGAAATATTATTTTAGTTTCTGTATTGAAAAATCCAAAGGAGGGATGACATGCAGACGATAATCAGTTACACGCACGGAGCAAGCGGAGGGGATTTATCCGACTACGCATTAAAAGCCGACCAAGAAAAGGACGTCATCGGCGGCGTAGTCGGACAAAACTCCATCGTGCTCAATCACCGAGACGGGACGGACACCAATCTGATACTCGGCGACGCAATAGACGGTGCCATTGAGGAATATTTATCCTCTGTGCAAGCGGACAACGCAGACGTTGATTCGCTTTTTTAATGCCATTTCACCTACAAAAATTTTCGCAGAACAAGGAGAAATCATCACGTCTAAATTCATTACTCTTACCAATCTTTCCGAATTTCTTACCAAGTGCAAAACGATTTTCCCGCTGAAAGACAGTCTCGCCAACGTGGCAACGAGTGGCAGTTATGAAGACTTGCTGAATAAGCCGAACATTCCCGAAAGCGCGGTAGTGGATACGGCATTGTCTTCCACGTCCACCAATGCGGTGCAGAACAAAGCAATCTACACGGCGGTATCGGCGAAGGCTGATAAAGCGACGACGCTTTTGGGATACGGAATTACCGACGCGAAAATCGCAAACGGCGTCATTACTCTCGGCGGAAACACCATCACGCCCATCACGAGCCATCAGTCTCTTTCCGCGTATGCGAAACTGACAGACCTTGCGCCGTATGCAAAGAGTGCCGACCTTGCGACCGTGGCGACCTCTGGCAGTTACAACGACCTGAAGAACAAGCCGACCATTCCTGATGAATACGTACTGCCGACCGCTACGGCAAGCACTCTCGGCGGTATCAAAATCGGGAGTGACCTGACTATTTCGAGCGGCGTTGTCAATGTTTCTCATGCGACCAAAGCCGACAGCGCAACGAAAGCGACGCAAGACGGCGCGGGGAATGTCATTGTAGACACCTACGCCACCAAGGACGACATCGCCGCATTTGCAAAAGCTCTGAAGTACAAGGGTAGTGTCGCGACGTACTCCGCGCTTCCGACCTCGGCAGAAATCGGCGACGTTTACAACGTGCAAGCCGCCGACAAGACGCATGGCGTAAAAGCGGGTGAAAACGTCGTGTGGAATGGTACGGCATGGGATAACCTCGGCGGAACTTGCGATATGTCCGAATATACAAAGACGGAAGACCTTGCGACCGTGGCAACGTCCGGCAGTTATAACGACCTGAAGAATAAGCCGACCATCCCGTCCGAATATACTTTGCCGACCGCGTCTTCAAGCGTTCTGGGCGGTGTGAAAATCGGAAGCGATTTGTCTATCACCTCGGCAGGTGTTCTTTCCGTATCGCACGCCACCAAAGCCGACAGCGCAACGACGGCAACCAGTGCCACAAAAGCGACGCAAGACGGGAATGGAAGCGTTATTTCCACGACCTACGTCAAGACGGCGAACCTGCAGGAAGCGACGACTGCTGAAATCGAAGCACTTTTTAACTAATCGACAGGAGAAAATACCATGAACAAATTCATTACTCTTTCCGGGCTTTCGACGTTTCTGACGGAAGCAAAAAAGATTTTCGTTTCCTCGTCCTCTCTTTCGACCGTGGCAACGTCAGGGAGTTACAATGACCTGACCAATAAGCCGACCATTCCCTCGGCATACACGTTACCGACAGCTTCCTCGTATATACTTGGCGGGGTGAAAGTCGGCTCAGGTCTCTCTATCTCAAGCGGCGTGCTTAGCGTATCCAGTGCACCAACAGCCACAAAGGCTACGCAAGACGGTGATGGGAATGTCATTTCGTCAACCTACGCAAAGACAGCAGACCTTGCAGACGTCGCGACGAGTGGAAGTTACAATGACCTCTCGGATAAGCCGGACATTCCGGCGGCATACACGTTGCCTGCTGCCACATCAACGACTCTCGGTGGTGTAATGGTAGGCAGTGGTTTATCCATATCAAGCGGGACGCTTTCTGTTTCCAGTGCACCAACAGCCACAAAGGCTACGCAAGACGGTGATGGGAATGTCATTTCGTCAACCTACGCAAAGACAGCAGACCTTGCAGACGTCGCGACGAGTGGAAGTTACAATGACCTCTCGGATAAGCCGGACATAACCAGTTTGCTCGTAAGCTCGTCCACATATTATCGTCGGGCAAATTTGCCGACATCTGCCAAGACCACGCTGACCATATCAAACGTATGCGTGAATATCGGCGGCACCGTGTATGTGCAAACTGGAAGTGTCACGCTGAACCTTGCTACATCGTCTACATGGGACAATTCCACCTATGCCACAGCGGCCAATCGCGCGGGGAAGGACTTTTACATCTACGCATGCCAGCCCGCAAGCGGCACCGTCCCAAAACTGGTACTGTCTGCCAATAGCACCATCCCCACGGGATACAGTGCTACCAACTCGCGAAAGATTGGCGGCTTCCATTGCCTCTGCGCCGATGTGGGGACCATCAGCGGGCATACCCTCTCCGGCTACGTGAAGGGCGATATTCTTCCAGCATCCGTATGGGACCTGCACCATCGCCCCATCGCATCACCGGAAGGCATGGTATGGAGCGGACATAAGTGGTATGACATCTATCTCCCTTCCTGGAACGGCTCCGCGCTGGTATCCGTCTTTGGCGGCACCATTGCTGACGGCGAATCGTCCAAAAAGTTTACAGGGGAAATCTTCGCCGAAGAATTTGCGAAGGTCAATAAGACTTTGATTTCCCGCGAGGAATTCAAAGAAATGGCCCTCGGTTCCAACGAAGGCACGAATATCTACGGAAGTGCAGACCCCGGCACCACCGGCGGGCACAAAGACACCGCCAGTCGCCGCATGATTTCCAATATCGGCTGCGAAGACTGCTGCGGCGCACTGTGGCAGTGGACCCGCGACTGGTGGGAAAATTCCCCGGCTATCAAATCGGGCACCACGCTGAACGGCTCGCCATCGTATGACAGCACCAAGTACGCTGCGAAAACCGAAGATAGATATCTGCACGGAATCGGCTACGGAACCTGGTCAGACTTTTCTGTCACCAATACCGATGCCGAAAGCATCGCCAGAGGACAGACTTGGGGCATTATCATCCGTGCGCTGGTTGGCGGTCGTTGGGACAGCGGGTCGATCTGCGGGTCGCGCTCGGCGAATCTGGCTTACTTGTCGTCTTTCCGCTCTGCGTCTGCCGCGGGGCGGGGCGCGTCTGAGCTGAGGGTCGCGGCTCTCTAATCGGACAAATCGTCAAGTCGAACCGGCCGGCGTAAGCCGGACGGCCGCAATTCATCAAGGCTATAAGCCGTCAAGTCGGGCGGCATTTTATAGTTGGTTCACATGCCATCCGTGCGCTGGTTGGCGGTAATTGGGACAACAGGTCGAACTGCAGGTCGCGCTCGGCGAATCTGAATAACTTGTCGTCTAACCGCAATGCGAATAACGCGGGGCAGGGCACGTCTGATACGGGGTAAGCGTCAAGCCAAAATCCCTCGGCTGGGCGTGTGGACCATGGCCAAAAGCCAAAATACACAACGGGAGGAATGGCTGACTAGTACAAATGGAACGCCAGCCATAACCATTATCATGAAAAGACACGGGAACTTGTTTATGCGTATCACAGAAATAGAGAATCTGAAATGGGCCTATCAGAAGGCATCCAAAGGAAAGCACTGGCAGCGGAAAATCCAAAAGTATGACAAAGACCCGGGTCCAGGGCTTGAGAAACTCAAAGAGACACTGGAAAGCGGGAACTATCACACCTCGGAGTACCACACCAAACAAATCTATGAGCCCAAAGAAAGAACCATTTACATTCTCCCATTCTATCCGGACAGAATCGTCCATCACGCCATCATGAACGTACTGGAGCCCATCTGGGAGAAACTGCTCATCTATGATTCATATGCCTGCATCAAAGGCAAAGGCCAGCACGCAGGAAGCAAGCGCTGCATGGAAATGGTAAGAAGAAATACCTGGTGTCTCAAATGCGACATCTCGAAATTCTACCCATCCGTGCACCATGAGACGCTGAAAAGAATCATCCGGCAGAAAATCAAAGACG